>CAXTNB010000094.1:0-8727 GCA_964245385.1 uncultured Acetobacteraceae bacterium
CGATCCGGCCGGGCAGCAGCGCGTCGCGCTCCGCCGCCCCCACCGCGAAGCCGGCCAGGTCGTAGTGGCCGGGCGCATACATGCCCGGCATCTCCGCGGTCTCGCCGCCGACCAGGGCGCAGCCCGACAGCCGGCAGCCCTCGGCGATGCCGCCCACCACCTTCGCCGCGTCGGCCACGGTCAGCTTCCCGGTGGCGAAGTAGTCCAGGAAGAACAGCGGCTCGGCGCCCTGCACCACCAGGTCGTTGACGCACATCGCCACCAGGTCGATGCCGACCGCATCGTGCCGCCCGGTCTCGATCGCGACCAGCAGCTTGGTGCCGACCCCGTCGGTGCACGAGACCAGCACCGGATCGCGGAAGCCCGCCGCCTTCAGGTCGAACAGCGCGCCGAAGCCGCCCAGCCCTCCCATGGTGCCGGGGCGGTCGGTGGCGCCGGCGGCGGGCCGGATCGCCTCGACCAGCGACTCGCCGGCCTCGATGTCCACGCCGGACCGGCGATAGGCGCCGCCGGCGGAAGGGGGTTGGCTCATCGGTCCTGTTGCCTCATTGCTGCTGTCGGCCCTGCCGCCGGCGGCATGAGCGGTGGATCGGGCGAAGCTTTACGGCAGGCGGGGCGGCGCGAGAAGCATTGGCGGGACGGAGCGGCGAGCAGGCATCCGAGGCGCCCCCGGCGATGCGCCAGCTGGCGCTGCCGTTCGCGCACCGGCCGCGCTTCGCGCGCGCCGACTTCATCGCCGCACCCTCCAACGCGGCGGCGCTGGCCTGGCTCGACCGCGACCGCGACGCGCGCTGGCCGGATCACCGCCTGGCGCTGTGGGGAGAGGCCGGCTGCGGCAAGACCCACCTGCTGCAGCTCTGGGCGCGCGACCACGACGCCTGGCTGCTGCCCGGAACCGCCCTGCGCGGCCTGCCGGCGCTGCCGGCGAGGGTCGAGGACGCCGGCGGCATCGCGGTCGACGACGCCGACGCCGCGACTGACGAGCACGCCCTGCTGCACCTGCTCAACGCCGCGCGCGAGCGGCGCCTGCCGATCCTGCTCGCCGGCCGCGACGCGCCGTCGCGCTGGCGGGTCGCGCTGCCCGACCTGGCCAGCCGGCTGCGCGCCACGCTCGCGGTGCCGCTGGGCCGACTGGACGACGCGCTGCTGCGCCTGCTGCTGCTGCGCCTGCTCGCCGAACGCCAGCTCTCGGTGGCGCCGCCGCTCGTCGAGTGGCTGCTGCTGCGGCTGCCGCGACGCGCCGACGCGATGCGCGAGGCGGCGCGCCTGCTCGACCAGGCGGCGCTGGCCTGCGGCACCGGGGTGACGCGGTCGCTCGCGGCGTCGGTGCTCGACGAGATGCTTTAGGGAAGGCCAGGGCTCTGCCCTGGACCCGCCAAAGGCGGTGCCTTTGGAAACCTCTAGCGAGGCGGGTAGAAACTCCTTCGCTCTTCGGCCAGCGGCGGTGCAGCCAGAGCCAGGAGGCGGGATCCGGGCGGATCCAGCGGTCCAGGGTCGCGTTCGCCGCCCGCATGATGGCGTGGATGTCGGCTTGCCTGTCGCCGGTGAGCGGGGTCTGCTTCTGGTCGCTCAGCAGGCCCAGCGATCCGAGGCCGCGAGGCGCCCGGCCCGGATACGGTGCGTGAGGCGCATCCGCGCGTCACTCTCGCAGCGGCGGCGGCCCCAGCTCTTCCACCAGCTGTCCCATGCGCGCGTAGGCCTTGTTGCGGTAGGCGATCAGCTTCGCCAGCCGCTCCGGGCTGAACCTGCCGGACAGGCCCTCGCCGGTCTTGGTGCCGTACTTCCCGGCCGCGACCAGCTGCTTCAGCAGCTCGGGTGTGGCCATGCGGCTGCCGAAGGCGGCCTCGAAGGTCTTGAAGCCGCTCGCGTAGACGTCGAGCCCGGCCATGTCGGCGATCACGAAGGGGCCGAAGAAGGGCAGGCGGAAGCCGAAGGTGGTGCTGGTCAGGGTGTCGACGTCCTCCGGCGTGGCCACGCCCTCCTCGACGATCGACATCGCCTCCTTGAGCAGGACGTACTGCAGTCGGTTGAGCACGAAGCCGGGCACGTCGGCCACCTGCGCGCTGCGCCGCCCGGCGCGGGCGAGCATGTCCTTGATCACCGGGATCACCGCCGGGTCGGTGTCCTTGCCGGAGACCAGCTCGACGCCCGGGATGAACGGGGCCGGGTTGCTGAAATGCACGGTCAGGAAGCGCTCGGGATGGGTCACCGCCGGCGCCAGGCTGTGCACCGGCAGCGTCGAGGTGTTGGTGCCGATGATGGCGTCGCCGCGGGCCGCGGCACAGATCCGGCGCAGCACCTCGTGCTTGATCGCCGGAACCTCCGGCACCGCCTCCTCGATGAAGTCGACCCCCGCCACCGCCTCCTCGATCGAGGGAGCGGCGCGTATGTTGCGCCCGATGATCTGCGGGGCGCCGGCCGGGAACAGGCCCTGCGCCGCGAACTGCTCGGCTTCCGCCAGCAGCCGCTGCAGTGCCGCCTCGGTCGCGGGCGCCGACGCATCCGCCAGCGTGACCTGCATCCCGGCGAGAGCCAGGGACTGCGCGATGCCGCCGCCCATGTAGCCCGCGCCGACGACCGCCACGGTGTTGATCTTCTCGATCATGGTGCCCTGCCTCGTTGGCCGCGCTGCCGCTCGCATCGGCCGCGGCGTGTTCCGCCCCACCAGAGACTAGACGCACCGCCTCCGGGCGGCGAGACCGCACGGAACAGGGTCGTCGCGGTTCGCGTTCAGGCGGGACGCGCACGGCGCCTCTTGAACCCGGAGCACTCGATGCTGGATGAGTTTCATCGCCGCTCCGTCGAGGTCGGCGGCGGCGTCAGGATCAACACGCTGACCGGCGGAAGCGGGCCGCCGCTGCTGCTGCTGCACGGCTACCCGCAGACCCACCTGATCTGGCACCGGGTGGCGCCGCTGCTGGCGCCGCACTTCAGCGTCGTGCTGACCGACCTGCGCGGCTACGGCGACAGCGGCAAGCCGGCCTCCGACGCCAGCCACGCGCCGTATTCGAAGCGGGCGATGGCGCGCGACCAGGTCGAGGTGATGGCGTCGCTCGGCTTCCAGCGCTTCGCGCTCGTCGGACATGATCGCGGCGGACGCGTCGCGCACCGGCTGGCGCTCGACCACCCGGAGCGGGTGACCCGGCTCGCCACCCTCGACATCGCGCCGACGCTGGCGATGTACCAGGGCACCACGATGCAGTTCGCCCGGGCGTACTACCACTGGTTCTTCCTGATCCAGCCGGCGGGCGTGCCCGAGCGCATGATCGGCGCCGATCCCGACTGGTACTACCGCGCCGCGTTGGGCCGCGGCCGCGCCGGGCTGGCGCCGTTCGCGCCCGAGGCGCTGGCCGAGTACCTGCGCTGCATGCGCGACCCGGCGGCGATCCATGCCTCGTGCGAAGATTACCGCGCCTCCGCCGGCATCGACCTCGATCACGACCGCGCCGACCTGGACACCAGGCTGCGCTGCCCGCTGCTGGTGCTGTGGGGCGAACACGGTGCGGTCGCGCAGTGCTTCGACGTGATGGCGCTGTGGCGCGAGCGGGCGACACGGCTGCACGGCCGGGGGCTCGCGTGCGGCCACTACCTGCCCGAGGAGAAGCCCGAGGAGACGGCGGCAGCGATCCTGGCGTTCCTCACCGGCGACGAGGCGGCTTCAGGCGCCTGAGCCCGCGAGCCGCGTCGCGCCCGCGGCGGTACGTGGCCGGAGCGCCGGCGGCAACCGGAGCGAGGGCGGCGCGATGAGGAGATCATGGCGGATCGCGGGCAGGTGCGACTGACGGATCAGCAGGTCGCGACCATCGCGCGGGCACTCGCCGAGCCGCGCCGCTACCAGATCCTGAGGGAGATCGGCCGCGCCGCCACGTCGCTGCCGTGCAGCTGCCTGCAGCAGGGGCAGCAGGTCAGCGCCGCCACGGTGTCGCACCACCTCAAGGAGCTGGAGGCCGCGGGCCTGATCCGGATCACCCGCGAAGGCAAGTTCGCCCACCTGGCGCTGCAGCGCGACGTGCTGCGCGCCTATCTCGACCAGCTCTCGCAGATCTAGCCTGCGATGCGCGGCGTCGACGCCGCTTGCAACGCTTCGATGACTATCTAAATGATCCCTCGACGCTTCATTCGGAGGATCAGATGAGCAGTCTATCGGGCAAGGTCGCGGTGGTGACCGGGGCATCCAAGGGCATCGGTGCCGGGATCGCCAAGGCGCTGGCGGCGGCGGGTGCGGCGGTCGCCGTGAACTACGCCTCCAGCCGCGAAGGGGCGGACCGGGTGGTCGCGGCGATCACCGAGGCCGGCGGCAGGGCGATCGCGGTGCAGGGCGACGTCTCGAAGCTGGCCGACGTGCAGCGCCTGTTCGCCGAGACGAGAGAGCAGCTCGGCGCGCTCGACGTTCTGGTGAACAACGCCGGCGTCTACCAGTTCCAGCCGCTCGAGGCGGTGACGGAGCAGGAGTTCCACCGCCTCTTCGACACCAACGTGCTGGGGCTGCTGCTGGCGACGCAGGAGGCGGCGAAGCATTTCGGCCCGGCCGGAGGCAGCGTGATCAACATCGGCTCGGTGGTGAGCCGCATCGCGCCGCCGGGGTCGGCGGTCTACACCGCGACCAAGGCGGCGGTGACGGCGATCACCCAGGTGCTGGCGAAGGAACTGGGGCCGCGGAAGATACGGGTGAACTCGATCAACCCCGGCGGGGTGGAGACCGAGGGCACGCACGCGATGGGCATGATCGGCGGCGATCTCGAGAAGCAGATCGTGGCGCAGACGCCGCTCGGACGGATGGGCCAGCCCGACGACATCGCGCCGGTCGCGGTGTTCCTGGCGTCCGCCGCCTCGGGATGGCTCACCGGCGAGGAGCTCATCGCCTCCGGCGGCGTGCGCTAGGGTCGGGGCCCGGGGCCGCCGCTCCCGGCGGGTCGAGGGCGGGGCCCTTGCCGGCTCAGCGCCCGATCCGCGCCACCACTCGCTCGCCGTCGAGCATCGCATCCGGCGGCGATGCCGGCGTGCGGCCGTAGGTCGTGTAGAGGGCGGTGGCGGTGAACAGCACGGCCCCGACCATGTTGCCGAGCGTGACCGGGATCTCGTTCCACAGCCACCAGTCGCCGAAGCCGACGTGGGCGCCCAGCATCATGCCAACCGGGATCGCGAACATGTTGACCACCGAGTGCTCGAAGCCCAGCTCGACGAAGACGAAGATCGGCAGCCACGCGCCGAGGATCTTCCCGACCGTCGAGGTGGAAGCGTAGCTCATCACCGAGCCCAGGCTGACCATCCAGTTGCACAGGATCGCCTTGACGAACACGGTCAGCATGCCGGCGGCGCCGAACGCCTGGTAGGCGGTGGTCTTGCTCACCGCCAGCGCGCGCAGCCGATCGCCGATCAGCCCGCCGCCGGTATGTCCGGCCTCCGTGGCGGTGATCCAGAACAGCGCCGCGTAGATCAGGCTGCCCAGCAGGTTGCCGAGGAACACCCAGCTCCAGTTGACGACCACATCCCCGAGGCGGATGCGGCCGGCCATCCAGGCGGTGGGCATGATGGCGAAGTTGCCGGTGAGCAGCTCCAGCCCGAGGATGATGATCAACGCGAAGCCTGCCGGGAACAGCAGGGCGCCGGCGACGAACGTGCCGGTCTGCGCGGCCACCAGGAACGCCATGCTGGTGACGAAGGCGAGGTATGCGCCGGCGAGCGCGCCGCGTATCAGCAGATCGAGCTTCGGCAGCGAGGCCTTGATCACCCCGGCCTCGACCATGTTGCCGACGACCTGCGCCGGCCGTACGTAGTCCGCCATGCGGGCTGCTCCCTGCTGGATGCGCCCTCAGCGGCGATCACTCCGGCAAAGGGTCATATCGCCAAGTAAGTTCCGGCGGCGGCGCGCCGCGTCCGGCAGGCCGACATGACGAGGGCGTCACAGCGCGAGGTGCGGTTTCCGATGCGGCCGTGCCGCGCGAGAACCGTGCGAAACATCCCCGTGCCCGCCGTCGCGGTGTCGCCGCGACGGGATCAGCTACCGCGGGCGTAGATCGCGCGGGCGTTGCTCGCGTCGATCAGCTTGGTCGGCACCGTGATCAGCTTCGGCACCGAGGTCGCGCAGTCGAGCAGGATCCGCTTGGCGAGATCCAGCGCCTCCGCGGCACCGGTGGGATACCCCATGGTGG
Source organism: uncultured Acetobacteraceae bacterium (assembly GCA_964245385.1). GTDB lineage: Bacteria > Pseudomonadota > Alphaproteobacteria > Acetobacterales > Acetobacteraceae > Lichenicoccus. The sequence goes on from CAXTNB010000094.1 coordinate 6,153, forward strand.
CCGACCATTCGCCGTCGGCCACCGCGCGTATGCCGCCGGAGGGGCCGGGCAGCCCGTCGGTGCCGATGATCTTGACCTGGCCGAGCTTGCCGGCCTGCTTGACCGCGATGTAGGCGCCGGCGGCGGCGAGGTCGTTGCACGCGTAGACCAGCTTGATGTCGGGATGCGACTGCAGCATCGCGCCGAACACCGTCACCGCCTTGTCCTGCATCCAGTCCACCGGCTGCACGGCGACCACCTTGAGCTTCGGGTTGCCGGCGATGCCGGCCTTGAAGCCCTCCAGACGCTCGATCGCCGGCGACGAGCTGGGCAGCCCCTCCAGGATCGCGACCTCCCCGCCCTCGGGCATCAGCTTGGTCGCGGCGTACACGCCCGCCTGCCTGGCGATGTCGCGATTGTCGCCGGTGACGAAGCTGGTGTAGTCGTCGCCGACCGTCTTGCGGTCCATCTCGATCACCGGGATCCCCGCCTTCATCACGCGCGTCACCGCGGGCGTCAGCGGTGCCGCCTCGAAGGCGGAGATCAGCAGCAGGTCGACCTGCTGGGTGAGGAAGTTCTCGACCTGCGACACCTGCGTGTTGTCGTTGGCCTGGCCGTCGGCGAGGATGATCTTGAACTGCGGATAGTTCTTGGTCAGGCGGATCAGGTCCTCGTTCATCTTGGCGCGGTAAGGCTCCTTGAAGTTCGCCTGGGAGAAGCCGATCGTGTAGTGGTCGTTCGGGCCGCAGTTCTTGGAGATCGGCTTGGCGGATTGCGCCGCCGCGCCGAGCGGCAGCGACGCGCTGATGATCGTGGCGGCCAGCAGGTTCAGGCGTCGTGTCATGGTCTCTCTCCGGTTGCTCAGCGCGCGCTTGCGTCGCGTCCGATGATGGTCTGCAGGCCGGCGGCGAGCACGATGATGGCGCCGGTCGCCAGCAGCTGCATCGCCGCACTCACGTCGTTGAGCTGCAGGATGTTGGCCAGCGCGCCCAGCATCACCGCACCGGCGATGGTGCCGACCATGCTGCCGGCGCCGCCGAACAGGTCGGTGCCGCCGATCACCACGGCGGCGATCGCGTTCAGCTCGTAGCCGGACCCGTCGTTGGGGCTGCCGAAGCTGAACTGCCCGGCATGCACGATGCCGGCGATGCCGGCGCACAGGCCGCTGAGGCCGTAGACCGACACCTTGATCCAGCGCACCGGGATGCCCGAGAGGCGTGCGGCGCGCTCGTTGCCGCCGACCGCGAACACGTAGCGGCCGTAGCGGGTGCGGTTCAGCAGGAAGGTGGCGAACAGCGCCAGCACCAGGAACACCAGCGTCGCCACCGGGAAGGTGTCGCCGAGCAGCCGCTCGCCGAGCACCGCGAAGGCGGGCGGCGCGTTGCCGGGTCCCTGGCCGTAATTGATGTTGATGAAGGTGTTGCCCGAGGCGATCAGCGCCAGCCCGCGCGCCGCCTGCAGCCCTGCCAGGGTGACGATGAAGGCCTGGATGCGCAGCCGGGTCGAGAGCACCCCCTGCATCAGCCCGAACAGCGTGCCGACCAGCAGCACCAGCGGCAGCGTCGCCCCGAGGCTCCAGCCCTGGTTGACCAGCAGCGTCGCGGTCAGCACGCTGCACAGGCCCAGCACCGCGCCCACCGACAGGTCGATGCCGGCGGCGATGATCACGAAGGTCATCCCCAGCGCCAGGATGCCGGTCTCGGAGATCGAGCGCACGATGTTGGCGATGTTGTCGGTGGCCAGGAACAGGATGTGGCCGTGGCGGCGCGGCGAGAACAGCATGCCGCCGATCAGCACCCGGATCAGCCCGAGCAGGCTCTGGAAGCGTATCAGGTAGGCGAGCGGCCGCGCGGACGGGCGTGCCGCCCCGGCGGCCGCGGGGCGCGTCGCCGAGCGCTCCGGCAGACCGGGCTTCGCCGCCTGGCTCATGCCGCCTGCACCTCGCCGAGGCTGCTGCGACGCAGCGTCGCCTCGCTGACCCCGGCCTCGAAGCTCGCCACCGTCACCCCCGCCTGCATGACCACGATGCGGTCGCACAGCCCGAGCAGCTCGGGCAGCTCCGAGGAGGCGACCAGCACGCCGAGCCCCTGTCCCGCCAGCTCGCGCAGCTGCCGGTAGATCTCGGCCTTGGCGCCGACATCGACGCCGCGCGTCGGCTCGTCGAGCAGCAGCAGCCGGGGCCTGGTCAGCAGCTCCTTGGCGAACACCACCTTCTGCTGGTTGCCGCCCGACAGGTTGATCGCCCGTGCCTCCGGGCGCCGCGGCCGGACGTCGTAGTCGGCGATCGCGCGCGACACCGCCCGTCCCTGCAGCCGGCGCGACACAAAGCCGAACGGCGTCACCCGAGGCCAGGTCGACATGGTCACGTTCTCCGACACCGCGTGCTGCAGCACCAGGCCGGTGCCCCGGCGATCGTCGGTCACGAAGGCGATCCCCGCCCGACGCGCCGCGCCCACCGAGCCGAGCCCCGCGTCGACGCCGCCCAGGCGCACCGTGCCGCGCCAGCGCCCGGTGGTGCCGAAGCCGAACAGCGCCGACATCATCTCCGTCCGCCCGGCCCCCATGAGCCCGGTCAGGCCGACGATCTCGCGCTCGT
>CAXTNB010000095.1:0-8640 GCA_964245385.1 uncultured Acetobacteraceae bacterium
TCGACATCCACGGCTACGGCGAGACCCACCCGCTGGTCGCCACCGGGCCGAACACGCGCGAGCCGCAGAACCGCCGCGTCGAGATCATCCTGCACTGACCGCGGCAGGCGGGAGCGTGATAGGGGGCACCGCGAGGTGCCCCCTTTCGTTTACCCTTCATCAACGGTTGATAGTCATGATCATGGGCGTGGTGCTGCATGACGGTCAGGTGAACGGGACAGCCCAAGCATGGACACCAACATCGCCGAACGCCTGACCTCCGCCCCGTCGACCCCCACCACGCAGGGTGCGACCCGAATGATCGACGGCCTGCCGCGCGCGGGGCTGTTCGCGCTGACCCCGGCGCGGCGCAAGCTGGCGGCCCAGTTCCTGCGCTTCGGCATCGTCGGCGCGGTGGGCTTCATGTGGGACTGGCTGACCGTTCACACGATGCGCCACGTCATCGGCCTGACCGGCGCCCTGATCCTCGCCTACTTCGTGGCCGCCTCGATGAACTGGCTGATGAACCGGCTCTGGACCTTCCGCGGCACCGGCTCCGCCGGCAGCATGCTGCGCCAGTGGGGCACCTTCCTCGCGGCCAACTCGCTGGGCTTCCTGCTCAACCGCGGCACCGCGCTGATCCTGGTCAACACGATCGCGATCTGCAACACCCACACCGTGCTGGCGCTGATCGCCGGCACGCTCGCCGGCATGTTCTCCAACTTCACCATGTCGCGCCGGCTGGTGTTCCGCTAGCCCGGACGCCGGCCGGAGACCGTCGGGACCAGGCGCTGGGACCAGGCACCCGGCCGGGGCCGCACTCCCGCCTCGCCGCGGGCTTCGCCCTCCGGTCGCGGGATCCTCGCCTGCTGGCGCGGGCCCGGCGCGTGCGCTAGGTGGTGGACGCGACATAGCAGGATCGTCCAGCGCCCCCATGCCCACCAGCAACGACATCCGTGCCGCCTTCCTCGACTATTTCGTGGCGCACGAGCACCAGCTGGTGCCGTCCTCTTCGCTGGTGCCGCGCAACGATCCCACCCTGCTGTTCACCAACGCCGGCATGGTGCAGTTCAAGAACGTGTTCACCGGCCAGGAGACCCGCCCGTACCGGCGCGCCGCCAGTGCGCAGAAGGTGGTGCGCGCCGGCGGCAAGCATAACGACCTCGACAATGTCGGCTACACCGCCCGGCATCACACCTTCTTCGAGATGCTGGGCAACTTCTCGTTCGGCGACTATTTCAAGCCGCTCGCGATCGAGCTCGCCTGGAGGCTGGTCACCCGGGAGTTCGGCCTGCCGGCGGAGCGGCTGCTGGTCACCGTCTACGGCGAGGACGAGGAGGCGGCGTCGCTGTGGAAGCGGATCGCCGGCCTGCCGGAGAGCCGGATCGTACGCATCCCGACCGCGGACAATTTCTGGCGGATGGGCGATACCGGACCCTGCGGTCCCTGCTCGGAGCTGTTCTACGACCACGGCGATCAGGTCCCGGGCGGTCCTCCCGGCTCGGCGGACGAGGCCGGCGACCGCTTCGTCGAGATCTGGAACCTCGTGTTCATGCAGTATTTCGAGGATCCGCCCGGCACCCGCACGCCGCTGCCGCGCCCTTCCATCGATACCGGCCTCGGCCTCGAGCGCTTCGCCGCGATCCTGCAGGGACATCGCGACAACTACGACACCGACACGCTGCGCGCCCTGATCCTGGCGTCGGCCGAGGCCACCGGGCAGGCGCCGGACGGCGAGTTCAAGGTCAGTCACCGCGTGGTCGCCGATCACCTGCGCTCCAGCTCGTTCCTGATCGCCGACGGCGTGCTGCCGTCGCGCGACGGCCGCGGCTACGTGCTGCGCCGGATCATGCGCCGCGCGATGCGCCACCTGCACCGCATGGGCACCGCCGAGCCGGTGTTCTACCGGCTGGTGCCGGCCCTGGTGCGGCAGATGGGGGCGGCGTACCCGGAGCTGGTGCAGGCGGAGACGCTCATCCGCGAGACCATGCGGCTGGAGGAGGAGCGCTTCAAGGCGATGCTGGAACGCGGCCTCGCCCTGCTCGCCGAGGAGACCGGCCGCCTCGGCGACGCGCCGCTGCCCGGCGCGGTCGCCTTCAAGCTCTACGACACGTTCGGCTTCCCGCTCGACCTGACGCAGGACGCGCTGCGCGAGCGCGGACAGTCGGTCGACCTCGCCGGCTTCGAGGCGGCGATGGACGCGCAGCGGCAGCGCGCCCGCGCCGCCTGGTCCGGCTCCGGCGAGGCCGCCACCGAGCAGGTCTATTTCGAGCTGCGCGACCGGGTCGGCAGCTCCGAGTTCCTCGGCTACGGCACCGAGCAGTCCGACGCCGAGGTCACCGCGCTGATCGTCGGCGGCGAGATACGCGACCGCGCGGCGGCCGGCGAGACGGTGGGCGTGCTGCTCAACCAGACCCCGTTCTACGCCGAGAGCGGCGGCCAGGTCGGCGACAGCGGCTCCATCACCGGGCCCGGGCTGCGCATCGAGATCGACGATACCCAGAAGAAGCTGGGCGAGCTGTTCGTGCATGTCGGGCGCGTGGTCAGCGGCGAGGTGCGGCGCGGCCTGCCGGTCACCGCGACGGTGGACCATGCCCGCCGCTCCGGCATACGCGCGCACCACTCCGCGACCCACCTGCTGCACGAGGCGCTGCGGCGCCGGCTGGGCAGCCACGTGGCGCAGAAGGGCAGCCTGAACGCGCCGGACCGGCTGCGCTTCGACGTCAGCCAGCCGCGCCCGATCGAGGCTGCCGAGCTCGCCCTGGTGGAGGCGGAGGTGAACGAGCGGATACGCGAGAACAGCGCGGTCGGCACCCGGCTGATGACGCCCGAGCAGGCGGTGCGGCAGGGTGCGACGGCGCTGTTCGGCGAGAAGTACGGCGACGAGGTGCGCGTCGTCTCCATGGGGCTGCCGGACCCGGAAGACGGCCGCACCGCGTACTCGATCGAGCTGTGCGGCGGCACCCACGTCACGCGCACCGGCGATATCGGCCTGTTCCGGATCATCTCCGAGAGCGGCGTCGCCGCCGGCGTGCGGCGCATCGAGGCGGTCACCGGACGCGCCGCCGAGCAGGCGGTCTCGCTCGCCGAGCAGCGCCTCGCCCAGGCGGCGAGCCTGCTTCGCGTGCCCGCCGCCGAGCTGCCGGAGCGCCTGGCCAGGCTGGTCGAGGAGCGTCGGGCGCTGGAGCGGCAGGTGTCGGAGCTGCAGCGCCGGATCGCGCTCGGCGACGCCGGCGGCGGCGCGGCACCGGCCCGCGAGGAGATCGACGGCGTCGCCCTGGTCGCGCGCAACCTGGGCGACGTGCCGGCGCGCGAGCTGAAGGGCCTGGCGGAAGCGATCGGCAAGCAGCTCGGCTCGGGCGTGGTGGCGCTGCTCTCCACCGCCGAGGCCAAGGGCAGCATCGTCGTCGCGGTCTCCCCCGACCTGACCGAGCGGCTCGACGCGGTGGCACTGGTGCGCGCCGCCGCCTCGGCGATCGGCGGCAAGGGCGGCGGCGGCCGGCGCGAGATGGCGCAGGCCGGCGGTCCGGACGTGGCGGGCGCCGAGCGCGCCTTCGACGCCGTGCGCCGCCTGGTCGGAGGCCGCCTGGTCGGAGACGGGCGCGACGCATGAGCGGACCCCGTCCGCTGCTCGCCGCCGGGCTGCTCGCCGGGCTCGGCCTCGCCGCCGGGGGTGCTGCGGCCTCGGGCGACGACAGGCACCGCCACCCGAGCCGGCCGGCGCGGGCCAGCACGCGGGCCGCGCCGGTGCCGCCGACGGAGAACCTGGTCGTGCACGGACAGAAGCGCTTCAGCCCGGCGCCGATGCCGAACCAGGCGATCCATGATCCTGCCGACACGCTGCGCGACGCCAATACCGGGGCGCCGATCGGCCAGTTCGGGCGGGCCTACCTGGACGCCAACCCGGTGCCGCCGGTCAATCCCGGCCTGCAGGGCGACCAGAGCCCGATCGCGGCGGGCGTGCAGCGCTGATCGCGCGGCGGACCTCGCAGTGCGGCGCGTTCCGGACAGGTGACGACGGGCGCGACATCGGGTAGATCGCTCGTCATCGCAACGACAGGGTGGCGGAGTACGTCGGGATGGGCGGGATCAGGGCGCGGCTGAGCAAGGCCTCGCCGGATTTTCTCGTCGCCGTGTATCGCTACGGCCGGATCCACCGCACGATCCCCAACCTCGTCAGGCCGAAGACCTTCAACGAGAAGGTGCTGCGCCGGATCGTCTTCGAGCGCAAGCCCTGGATGACGATGGCGGCCGACAAGTACCGGGTGCGCGACTACGTGCGCGAGCGGGTCGGGGGGCAGATCCTGCCGGAGCTGTACTGGGTCGGCACCGAGCCGGAAGCGATCCCCTTCGACACCCTTCCCGGACGTTTCGTGGTCAAGCCGACCCACGGCTCGGGCTGGGTGGAGATCGTCCGCGACCAAGCCCGGCTGGACCGGGACGGCCTGCTGCGTACCTGCAGGGGCTGGCTCGGGCAGAGCTACTACGAGATGACGCGGGAGTGGATCTACAAGGACATCACCCCGCGCATCCTGGTCGAGGAGTTCGTCGACGACGGCAGCGGCCTCGCCCCGAACGACTACAAGCTGTTCGTGTTCGGCGGCCGGGTCGCCTTCATCCTGGTCACCATGGGGCGCTTCGCGGTGCGCGCGCACATGCTGATGGATCGCGACTGGAACGAGGTCGAGGTGCGCTTCGTCTATTCGAGCCTCAGGCAGCAGGTGCCGCCGCCGCCGCATCTGCCGCAGATGATCGAGGCCGCCGAGGCGCTGGCGAAGGGCATCGACTTCGTCCGCGCGGACTTCTACGACACGCCGAGCAAGCTGTTCTTCGGCGAGCTGACGGCGACACCCGGTTGCGGGCTGGACCGGTTCGATCCGCCCTCCTTCGACCGCACCCTCGGCGCGCTGTGGAAGCGCGGCCGGAGCGCCTGAGGCCGCGACCCGCCTCCGCACGCCGAGGCGCGCGGTTCCGCGCTGCGCCTCATTCCCTGCCCCCCGTCGCGCTGATCGAGCCGGCAAAATTCCGCTGGAACAGCAGCAGGATGACCAGCGGCACCAAGGCGACCAGGACCGCCGCCGTGAACATCATGCCGTAGTCGGTCGATAGCTGACCGGCAAAATCGGCGATCGCCACGGCCGCGACCTTGTAGCTCGGATCGGGCGCGATCAGCAGCGGCCACAGGAAGGCCTGCCACTGGAAGATGAACAAGATGAGGCCGGCGCCGATCAGCGCCGGCCTGGAGAGCGGCAGGTAGATGCGCAGGAAGATCCCGAACCAGCCGAGCCCGTCCATCCGGGCCGCCTCCGACAGCTCGATCGGGATGGCGACGAAGAACTGTCGCAGCAGGAAGACCGCGAAGCCGTTGCCGAGACCGGGCAGGATCAGGCCCAGGTAGCTGTTCTGCAGCCCGAACCGGCGGAACAGGGTCGAGAGCGGGATCGAGATCGCGTCGAAGGGGATCAGGAAACTCACCACGACCAACGCGAAGACCACGGCGCGGAATGGCACCCGCAGTCGCGCCAGGGCGAAGGCGGCCATCGCGCAGATCGACAGCCCGCAGACCACCGTCAGCGCCGTCACCAGCAGCGAGTTGAGCATCGCGCCCGCGAACGGGCTCGACCAGATGCCCACGACGTTGCGCAGCGTCACCCGGTCGGGGATGAACGCCCGCAGGCCGAGCGGGCTCAGGTAGCGGAAGATGTCCTCCGAGGGCCGGAGCGCACTCATGCAGGCCCAGTACAGCGGCGCCATCGCCAGAGCCGCCGCGGCGACCGCGACCGCAAGCAGCGGCGCGCGGAACAGGCGGGAGGGCCGGATCCCCATCGCCTATCCCGCCGCGCGCATCAGCCGGAACTGCGCCAGCACCACCGCGAGCACCGCCGCCACCAGGACGACCGTCTCCGCGGCGGCGCCTCGATCATCCCCGTAGACGAAGGCGCGGGTGTAGATGTCCTCCATGATCAGGTTGGTGGTGCCCTGCGGCCCGCCGCTGGTCAGGATCTGCACCGGGGCAAAGACCAGGAAGTTCGCCACCGTGTCGGCGACGATGACGAACAGCAGCGGCCGGCGCAGCAGCGGCAGCGTCACGTAGCGGAAGCCCTGCCAGGCGGTGGCGCCGTCGAGCCTGGCCGCCTCGTGCAGCGTGCGCGGAATGTCCTGCAGCCCCGCCACCAGGAACGTCATCCAGTAGCCGATGCCGACCCAGCTGACGACGAGCATGATGCCGGGCAGTGCCTGCGCGGTCGAGGTGAGGAAGGGTTGCGGCGGCAGGCCGACGACGCCGAGCAGGCCGTTCAGCGGACCGTCGGGCCGCAGCGCGATGCCCCAGATCAGCGCCGAGACGCTCTGCGGGATCACCACCGGCAGCACGATGAGCGTGCGCCACAGGCCGACCAGGGGAATGTCGCGCACCAACAGCAGCGCCAGCAGCAACGCCAACGCGATCTGCAGCGGGTTGACCAGCAGCGAGAACAGCACCGTGACCAGCAGCGAGCCGCGGAAGGTCGCGTCGGCGAACAGGGCGCGGTAGGCGGAGCCGTCGAAGATCCCGTCCGCGCCGGAGAGCGAGGCGTGGACGGCGATCAGCGCCGGCCACAGCCGCAGCACGACCACGGCGAGCAACACCGGCGCCAGCAGCAGCAGGCCGACCAGTGCCTCCTGCCGACGCGCATTGCCGCGCATCGCCGCCCTACCGCAGCCGGCTGAACGCCGTCTGGAGCTGCGCGTCGGTCCGCACCAGTTCCGACCTGGCGTCGGCACCGTTGCGCACGTCGCTGAACGCGCGGTTCATGATCTGCTCGAAGATGACGTAGCCCACCGTGCGCGGGCGGCTCACCGCGGTGTGCTGCAGCTCGTAGCTCAGGATCGCGCCGTACGGTGCGGTGGCGGCGCCGCCGCCCGCGGTCGCCTGCTGGACGTGCCGGGGGAAGGCACTGCTGTTGGCGGGCGGCAGCGGGTTCTGCGCCGTGGTCAGCAGATCGCCCCTGGTGTTCACGGTCATGAACAGGGCGAACTTCATCGCCTCCGCCTGGTGCTGCGAATGCGGACTGATGCCCACCGCCCAGGAATCCGTCGGCGTGACCGCCTTGCCGCCGGCAAAGTAGGGATGCGGCGCGATGCCCCAGTGCAGGCCCGCGACCTGCTCGAACCTGCGGAAGTTCCACGGGCCGCCGACGAAGAAGGCGAGCTGCCCGTCACGGAAGAGGTCGGGCATCTGCTCCGGGGCGATGCCGCGCGGCGCCAGACCGGATCTGTACAGGCCGCCGTACCAGTCCAGGGTCTGGGCCCATTTCGGCGTGTTGATCGCCGGCGTCAGCATGCGCGGCCCGGTCAGGCCGGAGCCGGCGCCGCTGCTCTCGAACAGCGGCTGCAGCTGGTAGTAGCGGTCCACCTGATCGAAGCCGAGGCCCCACCGCGCCCCGGCCTTCTGCGCCGCGCCGGCGAGAGCCAGGACCTGCTCCCAGGTCAGGCGCTGCTTCACGTCGGCGGACGGCGAGGCGACGGCCGCCTTCCGCAGCAGATCCTCGTTGTAGTACAGCAGCTGCGTCGAGGTCCATTCCGGCAGCGCGTACAGCTTGCCCTCGTAGCTGGTGATCGCGAGCGCCTCCGGGCTGGTCGCGCGCGCGACCTGGTCGCGCACCGCGGAGAGGTCCAGCAGCAGCCGGCGCGTGGCCAGGGCGGGGATCCTCGGCTCGTCGACGCCGTACACGTCGATGCCGGTGTCGCCGGTTCCGATCCTCGCCTGCACCTGCGCGTTCAGCTGGTCGAACGGCACCGTCTCGTCGCGGACGGTGATGCCCGGGTTCTCGCGCTCGAACTCCGCGATCACCGGCTGGTAGGTCTCCGGACGTTCCGAGTTCAGGAAGGTGATGGTGACGTCCGCGCCGTGCGCCACGGCCGGATGGAGGCCGACGCTCGCCGCGATGCCGAGCACGAACGTCGGCAGCGCGGCGACCAGACGCTTGAGCTGGAGCATGGTCGTCCTCCCCTGTGGTGTCTCTGCCCGGGCACGTGCGTGACTTCCGCCGGGCGGTCCGAGGCCCCTCGCCGCCGGGCGGCGCGGCGGTCTAGCACGGGTCCGGCTGCGGAACTGCGGCGGGCGACATCTTGACGAAGAAGTCGCGGAAGATCTCGTCGCGGTCGACCGAGCGGACGCAGCGGATCAGGTGTCTCGAGCGATCCTGGCTCCACGTGGCGCGGTCGCTCAGCAGCGGGCTGTGCACCAGATCCGACGGCGTCCAGCGCCCGTCGACGAGCTGTGCGACCGGAGCCATGTCCCAGATCGGCTTGGACCATGCGAGATGGTCGTCGCTATAGCTGCGGACACGCTCGGTGAGGAAGGCGCCGAGCGGGCCGGTCGGCTCCAGGTAGCGCTCGAGCTCCGGCACCGTGGTGCTGAGCATGCGGGTCACGCCCTCGCACGGGATCAGGATCAGAGGCACGCCGCAATCGAGCGCCAGCCGCGCCGCGGGGATGTCCTGTCGGAGGTTGAACTCGTCGGTGTCCGGCCAGTACAGCGCGTGGCCGCCGAGCCACACGACGACGATGTTGGCGATGATCCGCGGCTCGATCCGCAGCGCTGATGCCAGGTTGGTCATCGCCGCGAGTGCCACCACGTGCAGCGGATCATCCGGCGTCGCCGACATCGCGCGCTCGACC
>CAXTNB010000096.1:0-2292 GCA_964245385.1 uncultured Acetobacteraceae bacterium
GACAGAGACACCACAGAGGAAACCAAGAGTGACATACAAGAAACTCCCGCTGGCGGCGGGCCTCGCCCTCGCCGCCCTCCCGATGCTGGCGCAGGGCGCGCGCGCGGACACCACCCTGACCGTCGCGACGGTGAACAACGTCCAGATGATCGAGATGCAGAAGCTGTCTCCGGTCTTCGAGCAGCAGCATCCCGGCATCCACCTGCGCTGGGTGGTGCTCGAGGAGAACGTGCTGCGGCAGCGCGTGACCACCGACATCGCCACCCAGGGCGGCCAGTTCGACATCCTGACCATCGGCAACTACGAGGTGCCGATCTGGGCCAAGCAGAAATGGCTCGCCCCGTTCGACAACCTGCCGGCCTCGTACGACCTCGACGACGTGCTGGCGCCGGTGCGCGCCGGCCTCACCTACGACGGCAAGCTCTACGCCCTGCCGTTCTACGGCGAGAGCGTGATGACGCTGTACCGGACCGACCTGTTCAAGAATGCCGGCCTGACCATGCCGTCGGCGCCCACCTACACCCAGATCCGCCAGTTCGCCGACAAGATCACCGACAAGCCGAACCAGATCTACGGCATCTGCCTGCGCGGCAAGCCGGGCTGGGGCGAGAACATGGCCTACTTCTCCACGCTGGTGACGGCGATGGGCGGACAGTGGTTCGACGACTCCTACAAGCCGACGATCAACACCCCGGCCTGGAAGGCGGCGCTGACCTACTATGACGGCATCCTGAAGGCCGACGGCCCGCCGGGCGCCTCCTCGAACGGCTTCAACGAGAACCTCTCGCTGTTCGCCTCCGGCCATTGCGGCATGTGGATCGACGCCACCAGCGCCGCCGGCACCGTCTACGACAAGAAGCAGTCCCAGGTCGCCGACAGCGTCGGCTTCGCGGCACTGCCGACCGGCACCTTCAAGGGCGGCCCGACCTGGCTGTGGTCGTGGAACCTGGCGATCCCGGCCTCGTCCAAGCAGGTCGATGCGGCGCGCACCTTCATCACCTGGGCGACCTCGAAGGAGTATATCGAGCTGGTGGCCAAGACCGACGGCTGGGTGAACATCCCTCCCGGCACCCGGACCTCGTCCTACACCAACCCGAACTACAAGCAGGTGGCACCGTTCTCGGACTTCGTGCTGCAGGCGATCAACCAGTCCAACCCGACCGGCCAGACCGAGCACCATCGTCCCTACACGGGGGCGCAGTTCGTCGGCATCGCGCCGTTCCAGGCGATCGGCACCCAGGTCGGACAGACCGTGGCCGCGACCCTGAGCGGTTCGATGTCGGTGTCCCAGGCGCTGGCATCCGCCAACTCGGCCGCCGGACGCGCGGTGCGTCAGGCCGGCTACGAGAAGTAGCCGCAACGAAAGGGCGGGACCTCGCGGTCCCGCCCCTCGCGGCCGACTCCGATCGTTTCGAGAAGAACTGGCTACTTCGAGAAGAACTGGCTGCTGTCGGCCTTCAGCTGGTCGGCGTTGAGGCCGTTGAAGGTGATCGTCGTGTTGTCCGACAGGGTGATCACCGAGCCGCCGGTGCTGGTGTTGGTCGCGGTGGCGAGTGCGGTCTGCACCGCGCTCGCGCCGTAGCCGAACAGCCCGACCATGTTGCCGGCGGCGCTGCCGAAGTCGGCGATGGTGACGCGGCCGCCGCCTTCCGTCGCCGAGAACATGAACAGGTTGGAGCTGCCGAAGCCGCCGGTGAGCGTGCTGTTGCCCACGCCGGCCTCCAGCGTGTCGGCGCCGGAGCCGCCGATCAGGCTGGCGGTGCCGCCGTCGCCGAACAGTCGCAGCGAGCCGGTCGAGAGCGATCCGTCGAGGGTCTCGTTGCCGCCGTTCGCCACCAGGTAGCTGACGCCGCCGGCGCCGAGATAGGTGACGTCCGAGCCGCTGGCACCGAACACCGAGGCGGCGCTGCCGCCGCTGACGGTGCCGTTGGCGCCGGACCGGGCGATGAAGGTCAGCGTGCCGGTGCCGTTCTCGAACACCGAGCTGTTGACGCCGCCGAACACCGTGGTGTTGCCCGAGGCCGCGATGGTGTCGTTGGTGCCGCCGAGCACGGTGCTGTTGCCCGACAGGTAGTAGGAGCCGGAACTGCCGTCGAACAGCAGCGTCGAGCCGGTGCCGCCGACGAAGCTGTTGCGGGTGCCGGTATCGACGATCAGCGAGGCGCCCGAACCGCCGAACACCGTGCTGGCGGAGCCGGAGAGCAGCACGGTGTTGGTGCCGGTGCCCTCGACCACGGAATCCGTGCCCTGCGAGAACACGGTGTCGCTGCCGGTGCCGGTGAAGACCTGGTT
>CAXTNB010000096.1:2302-8596 GCA_964245385.1 uncultured Acetobacteraceae bacterium
TGTTGCCGCCGCCGGCGATGAACACGCCGCCGCCGGTGCCGCCGAACAGGGTGGTGCCGCCGATACCGGCCAGGACGCTGGTCGAGGTGGTCATCATCCCGGCGTTGACGGTGACCGGACCCGAGGCGTTGCTGGTCAGGTAGCTGTAGCCGGTGGGGAAGCTGAAGTTGCCGGTGTTGAGGACGACGGCCTCGCCGACCTTGCCGCCCGGCACGGTCGGCGCGGTGCCGCCGGCGGTGAGGTTGGTCGCCGACAGGCCGCCGCTGAACGCCAGGCCGTTGACGGCGGCGGCGTAGTCCTGAGCTAGCGAGAATGCCGCAGCACCGTTCACGGTCACGGGGACGATGGAGCCGGAGGCTCCGACCACAGTCACGACAGGCATAGCAGAATTCCTTTCTCGCTACGCAACAGCCGCAAGCGACCATCACTTTCGATTCAGAGCGTAATAACATGCTCTAACAAGTTAGCTATCAGAGCCGTTTTGCTCCCCGCAACCAAAATATGTTGTAACGCACAACATTTCCGTGAATTGACTTATTCGGAGGCCGCTCCCCTAACACGATGACAGCCGTCTCACCGGCTGAGCTTCTTCTTCAGGAACATGGCGTTGCGGCGCCTATACCGTTTTATTCACTCGCGATTCTGTCGGAATGACAGCGCTGGCGGCGGGGACCCGGCGCGGCGTCGGCCGCGGCCGGGAGCGCCGACGCGGCGTCGCGGCGACGCCGCCTGACAAAGCGTTCGGCGGTCAGTCCGCCTTCTCTTCGATCCGGTAGTCGACGACGGCGTGGTTGGGCTGCGGGTAGGTGGCGCTGGGGGTGATCTGCGCGCCGACCCCGGCCTTCTTGTACAGCGCCAGGATCGCCTGCATGTTGGCGCTGACCTTGGCGGTGTCGACCGGATCGCCCGGCTTCAGGGTGATGGCGGCCTGGATCGCGTCGGAGTGGACCTGCTTGTTGCCCTCGAACGTCACCCGGTCGACGCGCAGCACCGCCGGCGCCTGCGGCGACGGCGCGGCATGCTCCTCGATCACGTAGGCGATCAGCACCTCGCCCGGATGCGGGATGGTCATCCTCTGCTTGAAGCCCGCACCGACGTTCGCCTTGCGGTAGACGTCGACGATGGCGTTCAGGTTGGCCGCCAGGTCCGCCCGGGTCACCCTCTGGCCGACGCTGATCGTCATCGCCGACTCGATGGCGGCGCTGGACACGCGCTGGTTGCCGGTCACGCTCAGCTTCAGCAGCTTCATGCCCCGGCCCTTCTGGGCACCGCCGGTCGAGGCGGCGTCGGCGGCACTGCTGCTCTGCGCCTGCGCCGGACGGCCGGCGGCGGGCACCAGCGCAACGGCCAGGGCCAGCGACAGGCCGCGGGCGATCGCCGCGCGGTGCGTGGGATTGTGCTTCAGGGGCATGCCAGTTCCTCCGGGATGGGCGGCAACCATACAAGCTCGTCCGCCCCGGTCGAGCCGTGGGGCTCAGTACGGCTTGTACGGCAGGAACTTGCCGCTCATGCTGATCGCCACGCGGTCGCCGGCCGGGTCGTGCTCGCGACGCAGGTCCATCCGGAAGTCGATGGCGCTCATGATGCCGTCGCCGAATTCCTCGTGGATCAGCGCCTTGAAGGTGGTGCCGTACACCGCCACCAGCTCGTAGAAGCGATAGATCAGCGGGTCGGTGGGCACCGGCGCGGCCAGCGAGCCGCGGCTGGGCACCTCCTGCAGCAGCCTGATCTCGAACGGCTCGAGGCCGAGATGGTCGCCGATCGCCTCCGCCGCCGCGCGCGGCAGCGGCATCTGCCCGAGCAGGGCCGCGGTGACGAACTCCTTGGAAAGCCCGTCCGCCAGTGCCGCGAGGCCGCTCCAGCTCAGCCCGCGCTCGATCTTGAGCCGCACGATCTTCTCGACCAGCTGGTGACGCATGTCCGCCTCTCCGCTCAGCGCAGGTGCTCCTTCAGCCGCGGCATCAGCTCGACGAAGTTGCAGGGCGAATGCCGGCTGTCGAGCTGCCAGACTAGGATGTCGTCCCAGCCGTCGCGCACCGCCCCGGTGCTTCCGGGCAGCGCGAACAGGTAGGTGCCCCCCGCGACCCCGGCGATGGCGCGCGACTGGATCGTCGAGGTGCCGATCTTCTGGTACGAGAGCATGCGGAACAGCTCGCCGAAGCCCTCGATCTGCTTCTCGACCACGCGCGCGTAGGCCTCGGGGGTCACGTCGCGGCCGGTGACGCCGGTGCCGCCGGTGCTGATCACCACGTCCACGGCGGGGTCGGCGATCCAGCCGGACAGCCGGGCCGCGATCGCCGCCGCGTCGTCGGGCGCGATCGCTCGGTCCGCCAGCACGTGGCCGGCGGCCGCGACGCGCGCCGCCAGGATGTCGCCGGAGCTGTCGTTCGCGGCGGTGCGGGTGTCCGACACGGTCAGCACCGCGATGCGGACCGGCAGGAACGGCTTGCTGTGGTCGAGGCGCGACATGGCGGCGACCTGAACAGGGGCGCGGCGCCGCGTCAATCCGTCTCGGCGGCGAGTGCCGGCGCGAGCCCCGGCACGACCGCATGATCGATGCCCGCCTCCCGCAGCGCCTCGCGGTCGGCGGCGGTGGGCGACAGCCGCACGATCCTGCCGCCGGCGCCGGCCAGCGACAGCAGCAGCGCCGGCACCGCCGCGTCGTCGGCCGGATGCCGTGCGGCGTCGCGTCGCGCGACCTCCAGCACCGCCGGGCTCTCGTCGCGCCGGTGCACGATCGCGTCCGCCTCGCCGAGCAGGCGCAGCGCGCGCAGGGTGAGCAGGTCCGCCTCCCCCGGCCCCGGATGCACCAGGTGGACGAAGCCGCGCGGCGTCGACGCGGCACCGTCCGCCGCGCGCTGCAGCGCCTCGCGGTAGGCGGCTTCCGCCTCCGCCTCGCGGCCCTCCAGCATCAGCGTCGCCACGCTGCCGGAGAGTGCCGCCTCCCGCATCCGCCGGCGCGCCAGCACGTCCGGCAGCAGCCGGCGGGTGAGCGGCTGCATGCGGCCGGCCAGTGCGGCGAGGCGGCCGAAGCCGGGCGCCACCAGGGCCTCGATGCGCGCCCGCAGCAGCCGCGCCAGCACCGGTGCCGCACCCCCCGAGGAGATCGCGATCGCCAGCGGCGGCCGCATCACGACCGCCGGGGTGATGAAGCTCGACAGCTCCGGCTGGTCGACCACGTTGCACGGGATGCCGCGCGCCTGGGCGGCGGCAGACATCGCCCGCAGCGCCCGCTGCATCGGATGCTCCGCCGCCCGCGCCTCGCCTTCCGCGGCACCCACCGCGATCGCGCAGCCATCGAGCAGCGAGTCCTCGAACGCCGTCGCCCGACGCACCGCGGCGCCGCACTCGCGCAGGCTGTGCAGGCGGCGCTCCGCCGCCTCGCCCTCGCCGAGCAGCAGGGCGCGGCGTCCGTCGAGGTCGAGGAAGACCGGCAGGGTGTTCATCCGCAACTCCGCTTCGCATCACGGCCGCCATCATGGCATGCCGGACCCGCGCATCCTCGACGGTTCGGCGGATTGGCCAGCAGGGCACCGGCGCGTCATGCTCGCGTTCCGCCTCGGGAAAGCCGCCGCGATGCCGAACTACCGTCTCGAAGGCCAGGCGGTGGTCGCGTCGGCGTTCGAGGCCTGGTCGCAGGTCGCCCGCGTGCAGTTCGTCTAGGCGCCGCAGGATGGCGCTGCGGTCGACATCCGCATCGGCTGGGGCAGGTTCGGGCTTGCGACCGGCGGCGACGACACCATCGGCGAGACCACCTACGGCTACGACCTGGCGACCGACCGCTCCCTCCCCGACGTCGTGATCCAGCTGCTCGACCCGGCGCAGGATCCATACTCCGACGCCAGCGGCACGCCGACCTACGCCGCCGGCCTCCCCCTCCACCAGATCACGCTGCACGAGATCGGCCACGCGCTCGGCCTCGCCCACGACACGGTCGGCCCGAACGCGATCATGTATCCGCGCGCGAGCACCGAGAACCCGCGTCTCACCCTGGTCGACATGCGGGGCCTGCAGGCGATCTACGGCGTGCCGCAGGCCGTGGTCACCGACATCGGCGACGACCAGGAGACCGTCTCCGGGACCCTCTCCGGCGCTCCCGCGACCGTGCTCGGCAGCGGCGGCGCGCTCGACTACGCCGCCGGCATCGGCCTGATCGTGCTGGCCGGCGGGTCGGCGCGCGTGCACGGGGGCACCGTCACCGTGTTCGCGGGCGCCGGTCCGCTCGCCGCCTCGGCCAACCCAGACGCCACCTTCATCCTCGGCAGCGGCTATGCCGGCATCGCCGGCGGCAGCGGCGGCGGCAACACCGTGCTGCGCTTCGGCGATGGCGCCACCATCACCCTGAACGGGCTGAGCGATCCGACCGGGAGCGGCCTGTTCGGCTAGCGCCTGATCGTCTCAGGCTGGATCAGCCTGAGACGTGAATCGGTCGCCAGAACAATGATCCAGAGCAAGGTCGGCTCAGTTGGAGCCCACCCTGCTCTGGCGTCAGGTACGCGAGTCGAGCAGCAGGCTCGTGGTGGACGACAGCGCCGGCTGCACCGGGAAGGTCTGCAGCGGCGGCGCCTGCAGGCGGGCGACGGAGCTGCTGCTCGAGGCCGCGTCCTGCACCGCCGCCGCGGTGGAGGGAGCCACCGTCGCCGGGGTGCGGATCAGCGTCTCCGCCGCGTCCTGGTACTGCTCGGGCGTCGTCGAGCTGTTCAGCGTGCGGATCTGCTCGGTGAGGTAGCCGTCGACGCCGATATAGTCCTTGAACGCCTGCCGGATGTCGGGCTGCGCCGGGTCGAGGATGATCGACTCGCACAGCGCGATCTGCTGCAGGTCGATCCCCCGGATCTGGTCCGACACCGCCTGGGCGGTGGCTCCCATCGACAACCCGCCGAGCTGCGGCTTGATGACGGAGTCGACGGGCAGCGTGACCCCGGTCAGGGTCAGGGTGTGGCTGTCCGGATCGTAGATCCGGCGGCACACCATGTGCACTTTCTGCATCCCGCCGCCCGGCTCGGCGACCTCGACGTAGCCGCGCATCAGCACGTCCGAATCGCAGGCGCCGAGCAGCAACAGGGGCAGCAGCGACAGGGACAGCAGCAACCGCTTCACGGGCATCTCCAGGGCCGGGACCATCGCGTGCAGCATAGCTGTCCCAAACCGTCCGCAAGCGGGCCCGCACCTTTATTTGCCCGCACCTTTATTTGCCCGCACCTTCGATGGTCACGCGGCGGCCAGCGCCAGGCACTTGCGCATCAGCGACGGCAGCGCCTCGCCGGCCAGCGCGTCGGGCGGCCGCAGGAAGCCGTGCTCGAGCAGCGCCGCCGGCACGCGCGCGACCGACCCGGCATAGACGTCGAGCGTCAGGGCGAAGTGGGTGAACACGTGCGGCACCGACCCCAGGCGGCGCCCGGCGGTGTCGACGGGAGCCTGGGCGAGCGCCTGCGTCTGCGGCCAGGGCGCGTCGGCCGGACACCCGCCGCGAGCCGCGACCTGCCTGGCGCAGGCGTGCAGGTTGCGCGCCCGCGCGTAGTAGCCGAGCCCCGCCCAGGCGCGCAGCACCTGCTCCTCCGGCGCCGAGGCCAGCTGCTGCACGGTAGGGAACGCCTCGAGGAAGCGGCGGTAGTACGGCATCACCGCGGTCACGCTGGTCTGCTGCAGCATGATCTCGCTGAGCCAGACGTGATACGGATCGGCGGTCTCGCCGGGCGCCGCGCGCCAGGGCAGCACCCGGCGATGTCGGTCGTACCAGCCGAGCAGCGCGGCGGCGGGCGGAGGATCGGCGGGATGGGACGGAGCGGCCACGGGAGGCATCCATGACCAAGGACGAGCGTCACGTCTACGGCCCGCGCACGCTGTCGAGCCTGCTGCCGGCGATCACCCGGCCGGCGCTGCGCAGCCGCCATGCCGCCGCCGCCCAGCTGATCGCGGACTGGGAGACGGTGGTCGGACCTGCGCTGGCCAGCGTCACCCTGCCGCGGCGGCTCGCCGCCGGCACGCTGACCCTGGCCTGCGCCGGCCCGATGGCGCTGGAGCTGCAGCACCAGTCGCAGCTGCTGATCGGCCGCATCAACGGCCATTACGGCCGCCTGCTGGTCGACCGCCTGCGCTTCGTGCAGGACGACACCGCCGTGGCGCGGACGCCGCCGCGCGCGCCGCGGGCGGCGGCGTCGCCGGTCGAGATCCCCGACATGCCGGAGGGCCCGCTGCGCGACGCGCTGGCGGCACTCGGCGGACAGATCGCGCGGCGGCGGCAGGCGAGCTCCGCCGACGCCCCGGCGCGAACGCCGAGGCCACCCGCGCAAG
>CAXTNB010000097.1:0-8546 GCA_964245385.1 uncultured Acetobacteraceae bacterium
ATGCCGAGGCAGGCGTCCTGCGATCCGCTGCCCGGACGCGACAGCCGCGGCAGCTTCCCGGCCTGGGTGCGCCGCACGTAGTCGAGCGCCATCGCGGCCGCCATCGCCTCGGCATCGGCGAAGCTGCCGAGCGCCTCGAGGCTCGCCACCGCGAACGCCTCGGCCAGTCGCGCCCGCGCCGCCAGCGGCGGCGGCGGCGCGGCCGGCGGGGCGCGTCGCGGATCGAGCTCGCCGAGCGGCAGGTCGGCGGGGGCCAGGATCTCCGCCGGATCGAGCCGGCCGAGCAGCTCGGGCAGGGCGTCGGACGCCAGCTGCGCGGTCTCGAACAGGCCGGTCGAGACGTCGATCCAGGCGGCACCGAGCGCGCTCGCCCCCCGGTGGCCGGCGCCCGGCACGGCCCCGCGCTCGCCCGCTGCGCCGCGGACCAGCGCCAGCAGCAGGTTCGGGCGGCCGGCTTCGAGCAGCTCGTCCTCGGTCAGCGTGCCCGCGGTGATCAGCCGCACCACGGCGCGCGCCAGCGGACCCTTCTGGCCGCCCTGCTCGCGCGTGCGCGGCCGCTCGGTCTGCTCGGCGACGGCGACCCGGTAGCCGCGCCGGATCAGCCGTGCCACGTAGGCGCCGGCGGCGGCCCAGGGCACGCCGCACATCGGGATCGGCCGGCCGTCATGCTGGCCGCGGGCGGTGAGCGCGATGTCGAGGGCGGCGGCGGCGGCCTCGGCGTCGTCGAAGAACAGCTCGAAGAAGTCGCCCATGCGGAAGAACAGCAGCGCTTCCGGATGCTCGGCCTTGAGCGCGAACCACTGGGCGATGGCCGGGGAGGCGCCGTCCGGCGAGGGAAGCGTCATGCGGCCGGCTGTATCGTCCCGGCCCGGTCGAGGCAAGCGCCGCCGAGGGCGGTCAGAAGCCCAGCACGATGTCGCCGCCGAAGGTGAAGTTGCCGGTCTGGGTGCCGGCGTCGTAGGCCGGCGTCCCGCTCAGCGTCTTGTCCCAGCGTATCTCCGGCCGCACCAGCAGGGTCGCCAGCTTCGGCACCGTCGGCTTGTAGGTGAAGCCCAGCGTGTACTCGCTGTAGGTCGCGCGCCCGGCGGTGAAGGATCCGTTGGAGAGCCCCTTCAGCGCGCGCACCGCGTCGAGATTGCCGGGATAGCTGAACACGAAGAAGCCGGCATTGTCGCGATACACCTCGGCGCGCCCGTTCAGCGCCACCGTCGGCGTCAGCGCGTAGGAGACGTATTGCGCGCCGGCGTAGCTGTCGGCGCCGAAGCCGTCATCGTGCTGGTAGTTCAGCTCGGTGACCAGGGTCAGCTTGGCCGTCGCCTTGTAGGTGGCGATGAAGTCGCTCTCGTAGCGCATCTGGCTGTCGGCCTGCGGGTCGGCGCGCAGCGCGTTCTCCGGCCCCAGATGCACCAGGCCGAGCAGGGTGAGCTTGCCGCCGACCAGGTTGTTCAGCCCGAGGCCGAACAGGCCGGCGGGCTCGCCGTTGTCGTCGCCGCTATTGGCGCCGAAGGTGGTGCTCTCGCCGGTATCGACCTGGCCGTAGACGTCGAGGGTGGGATTGACGTGCCACTCGCCGAGCACCCCGGTGTGCTGGAACGGCCCGTAGTTGAAGATGTAGGAGTGCGAGTAGAACGGGTTGGTGCTCGGGTCGATGGTCTCGAAGCCGATCGGGGTGACGAACTGCCCGATCTTGAAGTCGATGCCGCCGCCGGTGAGCCAGGGCGCGTGCACCAGCAGGTTCGCCTGCAGCAGCGTCAGCTGGTAGCGGTCCGAGGTGAGGTCGGTGAACTCGCCGAGATAGTGCAGGTAGCGCACGTCGGAGCCGTAGGTGCCCTGCAGGGTGAAGCCGATGTCGTAGCCGGTGGCGCCGGAGTTGATCGGGCGCGTCGCGGTGAGCTGGATCTGGTTGAGCTGCGCCGTGTTGGCCTTGTCGTCGAACAGGCGGCCGTAATTGAGCCCGTCGGCCGGACGGTCGCCGTTGCCCTGTATGCCGGCGTCGAGCTGCGCGCCCAGCGTGATCGTGCTGGCCCAGGGTCCCGGCGCCGGCGTGGCGCCCGGCACCGCGGGAGTCGCCGGCGCATTGCTGGGCGGCGGCCCCGGTGCCGGCGCGGCCTGGGCCAGAACCCTGCCGGCCGGCAGCGCCGCGAGCGTCGTCGCGGCCTGCGCCAGCAGCAGCAGGCGCAGCGGGGTCGGGTGCCGCCGCGCGGCCGACGAGACCAGACGATACGAGATGGGCATGGCTCTCCCTCTGTCCCTCATCCGCGCAACGGTTTGATGCAGCGCACAACGGCGATAATTTGAGACGATCGACGCCCGCTTGTCCACGCGGATCGTCACGTCGAGCGAATTATCCGCCAGTGGGTCGCGGCCGCCGCGACGCTGCCGCCGGCGCGGTCGGGTGCCGCCGTGCTCGCTGCCTCACAGCGCGCGTCGATCGTCCTCGCCCGCGCGCGGCGTCGTGCGCAGCAGCCGGCGCAGCCGGTCGGTCGGGCCGGATCCGGCCACGCCGAGCAGCTGCAGCCCGACCCCGTAGCTCGCGATGCCGAGCCCGATCAGCCCGGCGAGGGCGAGGATGCGGTGGCCGCCGCGCATCGCCAGCACCGGGTGCGGCAGCATGCGCTGTGCCGCGACCAGCAGCGCCGCCATCGCCGAGGCGGCGAGCAGCATGCGCGCCAGCCGCGACAGCAGCAGCCGGGTGGGCCGCAGCCAGCCGCGGCGCAGCAGCAGCGCCAGCAGCGCCGCGGCGTTGAGGATGGCGGCGAGGCTGCTGGCCAGCGGCGGCCCGACATGCGCCAGCGGCCGCATCAGCGCCAGGTTGAGGGCGAAGTTCACCACCAGCGTGGCGATGCCGATCCGCACCGGCGTCGCGGTGTCGCCGCGGGCGAAGAAGCCCGGCGACAGCACCTTGACCAGCACGAAGAACGGCAGCCCCAGCGCGTAGCCGCACAGCGACTGCGCCGACAGCACCGCGTCGCGCGCGGTGAAGGCGCCGTGGCCGAACAGGGTCGCCATCAGCGGCACCGACAGCGCGGCCAGCGCCAGCGCCGCCGGCAGGGTCAGGATCAGCCCGTACTCGATGGCGCGGTTCTGCGTCGCCAGCGCCGCCTCGCCCTGTCCGGTATGCACCTGCCGGGTCAGCAGCGGCAGCATGGTGGTGCCGGCGGCGTTGCCGAGCACGCCGAGCGGCAGCTGGTTCAGCCGGTCGGCGAAATACATCAGCGACAGGCTGCCGGGCGGCAGCCAGGTGGCGATCAGCGTGTCGACCGTCAGGTTGAGCTGGCTGATGCCGCTGCCGATCAGCCCCGGCACCATGCGTCGCATCAGCTCGCGCATGCGCGGCGTCAGCCGCGGCCGCGGCACGCCGAGACCCATGCCGAGCCGGTGCGACGCGAGCAGCAGCATCGCCAGCTGCACCACCCCCGAGGCGGTGAATCCCCAGGCGGCGGCGTAGGCGACGCTCGGCACGTGCGGGGTCAGCCAGAGGATGCAGCCGATGCCGACCACGTTGAAGGCGACGTAGGCGGCCGAGGCGGCGCCGAACCGGTCGAGCCCGTTCAGCACGCCCGACACCAGGGCGGCGGCGCAGATCAGCATCAGGTAGGGAAAGGTGATCCGGCTCAGGCTGACCGCGAGCGCGAAGGTGGCCGGGTTGCGCGCGAGGCCGGAGCCGATCACCAGCATCAGCTGCGGCATGAACAGCTCGCCGAGCAGGGTGAGGCCGAGCAGCCAGAAGCCGAGCACGCCGAGCGCCTCGCGGGCGAAGCGTCGCGCCACCGCCGGTCCCTCGCGCGCCAGCAGCGAGGAGAACAGCGGCACGAAGGCGGCGTTGAACGCGCCCTCGCCGAACAGCCGGCGGAACATGTTGGGCAGACGCACCGCGACCTGGAACGCGTCCTGCGCCGGGCCCACGCCCATGAAGGCGGCCAGCAGCTGGTCGCGCACCAGGCCGAGCACCCGGCTCAGCATGGTCCAGCCGCCGACCGTCAGGAAGCCTCTGAGCATCCGCCCGGTGTATGCGGCGATCCCGACGCTGTCACGCCGTCACCCCGTCATGCGGGGGCGCTTGAAGGTCCGGTGCGCCCGGATGCTACGCTGCGCGGCATGAGCACCTCCCCGACCAGCCACACGCGCTTCTCGGTGCCGCCGCTGCACGCGGTGACACGCCACCTGGCCGCCGTCGCCTCCGGCCGCGCGCCGCCCGACCTGGTGATCACCGGGGCGCGCGTGCTGTCGACCTATTCCGGGCGCCTGCTGGGCGAGCGCGAGCTGTGGATCAGCCAGGGGCGGATCGCCGCGATGCAGCCCGCCGGCAGCTGCCGCGCGGCACCGCGCCACGACTGCCGCGGCGGCATCCTCGCGCCGGGACTGGTCGACCCGCACCTGCACATCGAGAGCAGCATGATGACCGCCTGCGCCTACGCCGAGGCGGCGCTGCTCAACGGCACCACCACGATCTTCTGCGACAGCCACGAGATCGGCAACGTGCTCGACGCCGAGGGCGTGCAGTGGATGCTCGAGGATGCGCGCGCGGCACCCTTGAGCATCTTCCTGACCGTGCCGAGCACGGTGCCGGCGACCAGCCCGCGCTTCGAGACCGCCGGCGGCGACCTCACGCCGGCCAAGATCGGCGCCCTGTTCGACGCCTGGCCGGAAGCGGTGGCGCTCGGCGAGAAGATGGACTTCGTGCAGCTCTGCCAGGGCGACGCGCGCAGCCACGGCATCGTCGCCGAGGCGCTGCGACGCGGCCGCCCGGTCAGCGGGCACGTCTACGGGCGCGAGTTCGTCGCCGCCTACGCGGCCAGCGGCGTCACCGACACCCACGAGGCGGTGAGCCGCGAGATCGCCGAGGACCTGATCGAGGCGGGGGTGTGGATCTTCCTGCGCGGCGGCCCGCCCGGCACCCCCTGGCACAGCCTGCCGGCGGCGATCCGCGCGGTGACCGAGCTCGGCGTCAGCCCGCAGCGCGTCTGCCTGTGCACCGACGACCGCGACGCCGACGACCTGTTCCGCTTCGGCCAGGACTGGGTGGTGCGTCAGGCGGTCGCGGCCGGGCTGACGCGCGAGACCGCCTGGGGCATGGGCTCGCTGCACGCCGCCACCCGCTACGGCATGGACGGCGAGATCGGCGGCCTCGGCGGCGGCAGGCGCGCCGACCTGGTGCTGCTCGACGACGCGATGGCGGTGCGGAACACCTGGTACGGCGGCGCCCTGATGGTCGAGGACGGCCGCGTCACGCCGACGCTCGACCGCCAGCTCAGCGAGGCGCGCTACCGCTATCCCGACGCCGCCTACCGCACCGTCACGCTGCCGGCGGCGGCACCGCTCACGCCCCCGCTGCCCGAGGCACCCTGCCGCGTCAACGTGATCGCGGTGCGCGACCCGAGCGACATCGCGCTGCACCACGAGGTGATCGCGCTCGATCCGGCACCGGCTTGGCGCACCCACCTGGATCGTCACGATCTGTGCTTCCTGTCGATCCTGGAGCGTCACGGCCGCGGCGGCGCGGTGGCGCACGGCCTGCTGCGCGGCTTCGGCCTGCGCGAGGGCGCGGTCGCCAGCAGCGTCGGCCACGACGCGCACAACCTGATCGTCGCCGGCCGCGACGAGGCCGACATGCGCCTCGCCGTCGAGACGCTGCGCGCCGCCGGCGGCGGCGGGGCGGTGGTCGCGAACGGCGCGGTGCAGGCGATGGTGGCACTGCCGGTGGCGGGCCTGCTGTCGGACCTGCGCGCCGGCGAGGTCGCGGCGCTGACCGTCGCGCTGAAGCGGGCCTGGGCCGCCGCCGGATGCAGGCTGCCCTACATGGGCTTCAATTTGATTCCACTTTCGGTCATTCCTGCTATACGCATGACCGACAAGGGTCTCGTAACAGTACCGGCTATGCAACAATTGCCCCTGTTCGAGCCCGCCTGACGTTCCCGACTTCGTGGCGGAGCCGTTTCGATGACCGCGCAGATCACGCAGCTCCGCGTCGGCGACGAGAACTTCCTCGTCACCAGCATGATCGATCGCTGCCCGAGATCGATGATGCTGCGCGAGCTGGTGCGCAACGCCGTCGAGGCGGCGCAGACCGCGCCGTCCGGCGAGGGCCGCGTCGAGATCTCCGGCATCGAGATCGAGGGCGCGATGAAGCTCGCGATCTGGAATTCGGGACGCGGCATGGATCCGGAGGAATTGTTCCGGATGTGCGACATCGCCTCGTCGATCCGCAAGCAGAACCGCCTCGACCAGAATTTCGGCATGGGCGCCAAGGTGGCCTCGCTGCCCTCCAACCGTCACGGCATGCGCTACCGCTCCTGTCACGAGGGCCGCGTCTGCGAGGTGATGATCGGCCAGCGCGGCGGCGTCTACGGCCGGCTGCGCCGCGTGCTCGAGGGATCGGACGCGCTGCACGACGTGCTGGACGTCACCGAGGAGGCGCTGGTCGAGGGACGCAGCCTGGAGCAGGACTGGACCGAGGTGGTGCTGCTCGGCAACCATCCGGCACAGCACACGCTGAGCGATCCCTACGACGGCGAGCCGCGCATGCCGGCGTACTGGATCGCCGAGGAGCTGCAGAAGAAGTTCTTCCGCCTGCCGCACGACATCCCCCTGATCCTGCACGAGAGCGCCAACATCTCCGGCGAGCTGCATCGCTTCCGTTCGGTGGCCGAACGTCTTGCCGGGCACTACACCCGACACGAGCAGGTCGCGATCGGGGACGGCGTCACGCTGCACTACGTCCATGACGGCTTCCTCGACGGCGACCCGGGCCGCACCCGCGCCTCGCTCGGCGCGCCGTACTTCGTGCACGGCTTCGCAGGCCTGGTCTACAAGGACGAGATCTACGACATCTCCTGGCACCAGGAGTGGCTGCACATGGGCCCGGTCTACGGCATTCCGTTCTGTGGCCGCAACGTGTCGGTGTTCGTCGAATTCCCTCCCGATCATCCGATCCTGCCCGACGGATACCGGCAGTTCGTGCGCCATCGCGAAGGGCTGCAGGGACAGCTGTTCCTGCGCGAGTACGCGAGCCGGATCCACGCCCATCGCCCGCAATGGCTGATCGACCTGATCCAGCGCCACGCGCCGGACAGCGTGGTGTCCGACGAGATCAGCGCGAGCCTGCGCCGCCTGCTGCGCGAGCTGCGGGTGCCGCGGCGTGTGCGCGAGGTGGCGGCGCCGGCGCGGCCGCCCGAGCCGGCGCCCGAGCAGTCGCCCGAGCCGGCGCCCGAGCCGGCATCGGAACAGGCGGCGACCGAGCAGGCGGAGGCCGAAGCCGCGGCGCCGCAGGATCAGCCGGCGGCGGAGCCGGACCGCCACGACGCGGCGGCCCAGTACGAGCGCGAGGAGCAGCCCGACGAGAGCGAGTTCGAGGCGGCGCCGCAGATCATCATGCTGCGCGACGACACCGAGGCCCACGCGCGCGGCGTCGCCGACCGCGGCGCGCGCTACTACGTCGAGACGCACCAGCTGTTCGTCAACTGCCTCTACCCGGCGGTGGAGGCGATGCGCACGACGCTGGAGCGCGAGTTCGGCTGGACCGAGGATCAGGAGACGGTGCGCGCGTCGGCGCAGCGCGCGGCCGAGCAGTCGCTGGTCGAGCGCGTCGGCCGGATGCTGGTGTTCGCGCTCGCCAAGCAGGGCAGCTGGTCGGAGTGGGAGATGAGCTACTCGCTGTCCACGCCGGCCCTGACCATGGCCGCCGACGACTACCACCAGAGCCTGCCGGCGGCGCGCGCCGCACTCCGCGCCTCGCTCCGGTTGCGGCAGCTGACGGATCCGGTGGGGCGCTAGCCGGGCCGGAAGCCAGGCCAGGGCGCTGCCCTGGACCCGCTGGGGCCTGAGGCCCCAGACCCCCATTCAGTCGCCCAGCACCACGCGGTCGATCGCGGTGTGCATGCGGCCGCTCATCGGCTTGGTGAGGCTGGAGAACCAGGTGCGCAGCCGGCCGTCGCGGCCGATCAGGTACTTGTAGAAGTTCCAGCGCGGCCTCGATAGCGCGCCGCCCTGCTGCGCGAGCCAGGCGAACAGCGGATGCACCTGCGGCCCGCGCACGTGCAGCTTAGCCGCCATCGGGAACGACACCCCGTAGTTCGCCGCGCAGAAATCCTGGATCTGCCGCGCGTCGCCCGGCTCCTGGCGGCCGAAATCGTTGCAGGGCACGCCGATCACCATCAGTCCGCGCGGGCCGTAGTGCGACCATAGCGCCTGCAGCCCCTCATATTGCGGCGTGAAGCCGCACTTCGACGCCGTGTTGACCAGCAGCATCGGCTTGCCCTCGAACTCGCGCAGCCGCATCGGAGCACCTGCCAGCGTCTCCAGGCTGTAGTCGTAGGCGGTGCGCTCGCTCATCGGGACGGGAGACTCCATGCGGCCGGATCCCGTCACCCATCCCGGCACTCACGCGGTCCTGTCAACCTCAACCTCGCCGCGCGCGGCTTGGACCGTGGCGGGCGCGGCTGCTATGCGTCGGCATGAGGCGGCCGCTCCCGGCCGCCGCGCGCGGGATCGATCGATGCTGGAACCACTGGTCGAAGGCGGCGGCTGCATCGCCGGCCTGGCGCTGC
>CAXTNB010000098.1:0-8482 GCA_964245385.1 uncultured Acetobacteraceae bacterium
TCTGGAAGGCGCGCGAGATGATGGCGGCCGGCGAGATCGACTATGACGGCTTCCTCAGGCTGATCTCCTCGTCGGCACCGTCCACCGGCTACTGCAACACCATGGGCACGGCGACGACGATGAACTCGCTGGCCGAGGCGCTGGGCATGCAGCTGCCCGGCTCGGCGGCGATCCCGGCGGTGTACCGCGACCGCCAGGAGATCGCCTACGAGACCGGGCGCCGCATCGTGGGCATGGTGCGCGAGGACCTCAAGCCGTCCGACATCATGACCCGCGACGCCTTCGTCAACGCGGTGCGGGTGAACTCGGCACTCGGCGGCTCCACCAACGCGCCGATCCACCTCAACGCGCTCGCGCGCCATCTCGGCATCGAGCTGCGCATCGAGGAGTGGCAGACGCTGGGGCGCGACATCCCGCTGCTGGTCAACCTGCAGCCGGCCGGCGAGTACCTGGGCGAGGATTTCTACCGCGCCGGCGGCGTGCCGGCGGTGGTCGGCGAGCTGATGCGCCACGGGCTGATCCACGAGCAGGCGATGACCGCGAACGGCCGCAGCATCGGCGAGAACTGCCGCACGGCCGCGATCCAGGACGAGCGGGTGATACGGCCCTACGACCGTCCGCTGCGCGAGAAGGCCGGCTTCCTGGTGCTGACCGGCAACCTGTTCCACTCGGCGATCATGAAGACCAGCGTGATCTCCGACGAGTTCCGCGCCCGCTACCTCGAGGATCCCGACGATCCGGAGGCCTTCGAGGGCAGGGCGGTGGTGTTCGACGGGCCCGAGGACTACCACGCGCGCATCGACGAGCCGTCGCTCGAGGTCACCGCCACCGACATCCTGGTGATGCGCGGCACCGGACCGGTCGGCTATCCGGGTGCCGCCGAGGTGGTCAACATGCGGCCGCCCTCCTACCTGATCACCCAGGGCGTGCACGCCCTGCCGTGCATCGGCGACGGCCGGCAGTCCGGCACCTCGGGCTCCGCCTCGATCCTGAACGCCTCCCCCGAGGCGGCGGCCGGCGGCAACCTCGCCCTGCTGCGCACCGGCGATAGGCTTCGCGTCGACATGCGGCAGGGCCGCGTCGACATGCTGGTGCCGGAGGCGGAGATCGAGCAGCGGCGGGCGGCGCTGCAGGCGGCCGGCGGCTACCGCTACCCGGCGCACCAGACCCCCTGGCAGGAGCTGCAGCGCGGCACGGTCGGCCAGCTCGAGACCGGGGCGGTGCTGGAGCCGGCGACTGCCTACCAGCGCATCGCCCAGACCAAGGGGCTGCCGCGCGACAACCACTGAGCGTGCGTGGGCCGCGACCTCACCAGGATATGACGGAGCCCCTCGCCGGGTGCCTGGCGGGGCGGTCGGGATCGACGTAGCGTCGCGCGACGAGACTCCGAACCGTGCGGGGAGACAGCGGTGACCAACAGCGTGCTGCTTCCGGCGCGTGCCGGCT
This sequence comes from uncultured Acetobacteraceae bacterium, assembly GCA_964245385.1. Lineage (GTDB taxonomy): Bacteria > Pseudomonadota > Alphaproteobacteria > Acetobacterales > Acetobacteraceae > Lichenicoccus. The sequence continues at coordinate 1,447 of CAXTNB010000098.1, forward strand.
GGATATCGGCGCTCCTGCTGGCCGGGATCGCGCTGTCGCCGCTGGCCGCACGGGGCCAGCAGCCGCTCGCGGGCCAGCCGGCGGGCCAGGCCCCCAACGGCAGCAGTCAGCCGGCGAACTCCGGCTTCGCCAGCGGGCCGAGCGAGCAGGTGGCGCAGCCGGGGATCGGGCCGCTGTTCGGCTCGCCGTTCGGCCCCGACCACCTGTTCGGCGACTGGGGCGGGGTGCAGCCGTACCTGCAGGGCCACGGCGTCAACCTCAACGTCGACTACCTGACCGAGAACGGCGGCAACATCACCGGCGGCCAGCGCGAGAGCTTCGGCACCACCGGCCAGATCGGGCTCGAGCTCGACCTCGATTTCGGCAAGCTACTCGGCTGGCAGGGCCTCGCCTTCCACTCGATCACCGTCAACCGCGAGGGCCGCAACCTGTCGGCCGATGCGATCGGCGACGACCTCGCGACCTTCCAGGAGATCTACGGCGGCGGCGGCAACGTGATCGCCCACCTGGTGTACTCCTACTTCCAGCAGTCGCTGCTGCACAACCGGCTCGACCTGGTGGGCGGCTGGCTCCCGGTCGGCACCTTCTTCGCCTCGTCGCCGCTGTACTGCGACTTCGTCAACGTGCTGTTCTGCGGCAACCCGCATCCGCTGCCGAACTATCCGGGCGAGGCGGACTGGCCGCAGGCGAGCTTCGGCGGGCAGGTCCGCTACCTCGTCACGCCGCGGCTCTACGCCATGGTCGGCCTGTTCCAGACCGATCCGGACTTCGGCACCGGCGGCGGCGGCATCTCCGGCTTCGCCTGGGCGGACTCGCAGAAGTCGGGCGCCTCGATCCCGGTCGAGCTCGGCTGGGTCCCCACCTTCGGCCCGAACCACCTGATCGGCCACTACAAGTTCGGCTACGACCGCGACACCCACCGCTACCCGGACGTCCTCGACAACCGCCAGGGCGTGCCGCAGCTGATCGGCGGCGGCGCCTTCGCCAGCCGTGACCGCGACGACTTCTACGTGCTGTTCGACCAGATGCTGCTGCGCCAGGGATCGGGCGAGATGGACGGGATCGTCCTGTTCGGCGGCTGGGCGCACGCGACCGACAGCGTGAGCCCGCTCACCCAGCACGCCTTCGTCGCGGCGACGACCACCGGCTCGGCCTGGGGCCGACCCAAGGACACGGTCGGCGCCTCGTTCCAGTGGATCGAGATGAGCGGCAAGTTCACCCGGGCGCAGGAGCTCGCGGCCTCGCTCGGGCAGAACGCACCGTTCAACATCGACGGTTTCGGCACCGCCTACGGCCCGCAGAACACCGAGCAGACGGTCGAGCTGACCTACATCGCGCACGTCTTCCGCGGCGTCACCTTGCAGCCGGATTTCCAGTACATCATCCGCCCCGGCGCCACGACCAACACGCCGGACGCGGCGGTGCTCGGCTTTCGCACCAACATAAACTTCTGATCGTCGCGGCCGGGCGCGGCGGCGGGCCGCGAAACTTTCCTGTCCCTGCCACGTCATGATCGAGGCGTTCCGGGAGCGAACCGGCCCTGCCTCCGATGATCCCGCGATGCGCGGGTGCCGAGCCCGGCCGTGGAGCAAACCGCCGGGACGGCAATCGGGAGCCTCGGATGGACACCACCGTCTTCACGGATCAGCCCGCCTCCGGCAACAAGACCCTGCTGACCGGCGGTGTCGCCGCCCTGGCCGGCCTGATGTTCGGCCTCGACATCGGCGTGATCTCCGGGGCGCTGGCCTTCATCGGCCGCGAGTTCCACGTCGCCGACGCGACCCAGGAATGGATCGTCAGCAGCATGATGCTCGGCGCCGCACTCGGCGCGATCTGCGCCGGCTACCTCTCGGCGGGCTTCGGCCGCAAGCGTTCGCTGATCCTGAGCGCCGCGTTGTTCGTGGCGAGCTCGCTGCTGTGCGCGCTCGCCTGGTCGGTCGCCTCGCTGCTCGCCGGCCGCATCGTGCTCGGCGTCGCGATCGGCGTCGCCACCTTCACCGCGCCGCTCTACATCTCCGAGGTCGCGGACGAGCGGCGCCGCGGCTCGATGATCTCGACCTACCAGCTGATGATCACGGTGGGCATCGTGATCGCCTTCGTCTCCGACGCGCTGCTCGCCTACGGCGGCGCCTGGCGCTGGATGCTCGGCCTGGTGGCCGTGCCCGGCGTGCTGTTCCTCGGTGCCATGTTCGTGCTGCCGGAGAGCCCGCGCTGGCTGAAGATGCGCGGCCGCGACGCCGAGGCGCTGCGCGTGCTCACCGAGCTGCGCCGCGATCCCGACGAGGCGCGGCGCGAGGCCGCCGAGATCGAGGCGCAGCTGCAGCAGAAGCAGCACGGCTGGTCGATGTTCGCCGGCAACGGCAATTTCCGGCGTTCCGTGGGATTGGGCGTGCTGCTGCAGGTGATGCAGCAGTTCACCGGCATGAACGTCGTGATGTACTACGCGCCGCGCATCTTCAAGCTGGCCGGCTTCGGCAACGACGCGCAGATGTGGGGCACCGCGATCGTCGGCGTGGTCAACGTGCTCGCGACCTTCATCGCCATCGGGCTGGTCGATCGCTGGGGTCGCCGTCCGATGCTGGTGGCGGGCTTCGCGGTGATGACGCTCGGCATGGGCGTGCTCGGCACCCTGATCTACGCCGGCATCGACAGCGAGGCGCAGCGCCTGCTGGCGATCGCGGTGCTGCTCTGCTTCATCACCGGCTTCGCCTTCTCGGCCGGCCCGCTGATCTGGGTGCTCTGCTCCGAGGTGCAGCCGCTGATGGGGCGCGATTTCGGCATCGCCTGCTCGACCTTCACCAACTGGGCGGCGAACTTCGCCGTCGGCCTCACCTTCCTGAGCATGCTGCACGCGTTCGGCAACGCGCAGACCTTCTGGATCTACGGAGCGCTGAACGCGCTGTTCATCGTGATCACCCTGGCATTGGTGCCGGAGACCAAGGGCATCTCGCTGGAGGCGATCGAGCGCAGGCTGATGAGCGGCCGGCGCCTGCGCGAGATCGGCCGCTAGCCGGGCGCGGAAGGCAGGCAAGGGCTCTGCCCTTGACCCGCTGGGGCCAGCGGCCCCAGACCCCGGTTCGTCGAGTATCGGAGTTCAACGGCTTCGCCTTCGAGCCTGCTGGGGCTCCGGCCTCGGACGGTCGGGCGCTGGGCCCGCGGCGCCGCATTGCAACCGCTTGACCGCCGGCACCGCCTTCACGACCCTGCGCACCCGCCGACTGCCAGGAGAGCCGTGTGTCGCGTTCCATCTTGCTTGCCGCCGTGACCCTGGTCGCGAGCGGCGCCGCCTCCGCGCTCGCCGATCCGCCGCAGCCGATGCCGGCACCGCTGCCGCCCGCGATCCCGCTGCCGCGCGACGTGCCCTATCCCGGCACGATCACGTTGTCGGTCGATGCGACCGACCTCGCGCGCCACATCATGAGCGTCCACGAGACGGTGCCGGCCGCCGGCGGCCGCGACCTCATCCTGCATTATCCGGAATGGATACCGGGCTCGCACGGCCCGACCGGCGCGATCGAGCTGCTCGGCGGCCTGGCCGCGCGTGCCGGCGGACAGCTGCTCGACTGGCGGCGCGACGCCGTCGACCCGTACGCCTTCCACGTGCCGGTGCCGTCCGGTGCGAGCGGCGTCAATCTCGACTTCCAGTTCCTCTCGCCGGTCTCCGAGGCGCAGGGCCGCATCGTGATGACCGAGACGATGCTGGACCTGCAATGGAACAACCTGCTGCTCTACCCGGCCGGGTTCTTCGCGCGCGACATCCCGGTCGCGGCCTCGCTGCGCCTGCCCGCGGGCTGGCGCTACGCGACCGCGCTGCAGGCGGTCGGTGACGCCGCGACGGGTGCGCAGCGGTTCCGCACGGTGCCGCTCAACGTGCTGATGGACAGCCCGCTCTACGGGGGCCGCAACTTCAGGCGCGTCGACCTCGATCCCGGCGCCAAGGTTCCGGTGCATCTCGACATCGTCGCCGACAAGCCCGCCGAGCTCGACATCAGCGCCACGCAGCTCGCGGCACACCGCGCCCTGGTGCAGCAGGCCTACCGGCTCTACGGCTCGCACCACTACGACCACTACGATTTCCTGCTGGCACTCAGCGACGAACTCACCGAGGAGGGGCTGGAGCATCATCGCTCCAGCGAGAACGCGACCGGCGGCGACTACTTCACCAGGTGGGACAAGACGGTCGAGGGGCGGGACCTGCTCCCGCACGAGTACACCCACTCCTGGAACGGCAAGTATCGTCGCCCTGCCGACCTGTGGTCGCCCGACTTCAACACCATCCCGGAGCGGGACAGCCTGCTCTGGGTCTACGAGGGCATGACCGAGTACTGGGGGCAGGTGCTCGCCGCCCGCTCCGGGCTGTGGAGCCGCGACCAGGCGCTCGACATGCTCGCCCTCGACGGCGCGTTCATGCAGGCCGAAGCGGGACGTGCCTGGCGCCCGCTCGCCGATACCACCCAGAGCCCGATCTTCGTCCGCCGCCGCAGCCTGCCCTGGGCGGACTGGCAGCGCGGCGAGGACTACTATCTCGAGGGGGTGCTGATCTGGCTCGACGCCGACACGCTGATCCGCGCGCGCAGCCACGGCACCCGCTCGCTCGACGACGTCGCGCGCGGGCTGTTCGGCGGCGACGACGGCAGCTTCGTGGTCTCCACCTACCAGTTCGACGACGTCGTGCGCGCGCTGAACCGCGTGCTGGCCTATGACTGGGCCGGCTTCCTGCACGCCCGGCTCGACCGCCGCGGCGGCGGCACGCCGCTCGACGGCGTCGCGCGCGGCGGCTACCGGCTGGTGATGACGGAGAACAAGTCGCCGCTGTTCGAATCCTACGAGCGCGCCGAGAAGCTGCGCGATTTCAGCTTCTCGATCGGCCTGTCGCTGAAGGACGCGAAGGTGAGCGAGGTGGCCTGGGGCAGCCCCGCCTTCAGGGCCGGGATCGTCCAGGGCGACGTGATCAGCGGCATCGACGGCGACAGCTTCGGCGACGCCGACGACCTCGCCGACGCGATCACGGCGGCGAAGCGCAGCGGCAGGCCGATCCAGCTGCTGCTGATGTCGGGCAAGCACTACCGCGTGGTGCAGGTCGACGACCGCACCGGGCTGCGCTACCCGCACCTGGTGCGCGACGGCGCGTCACCCGCCTCGCTCGACGCGATCCTGGCGCCGAAGGGATGAGCCGAGCCGCCGGCATGATGCTTCAGCGCGTCGCACGCATCCGCCCGGGCGGATGCGCTGCGTGACGGCGGGACGATCCGGGTCCTCGTCGTCCGTCTGCTTCGCCTCGTCTCCCGCGATCCCGCCGAGCCCGTGCCCGGCCCTGAACAGGGTCAGCAGGCAGTCCGCCCCTGGGCTCAGCCGGTTCGTCCCGGGATCTCCCCGATCGCGGGCGGCGAGGCTGCGGCGGCTCGCCTAGCAGGGGGATCGGAACGGTGTTCCGCCTGATCGGGCCGCGCTTCGGGGCGCCGTGCTGCGGGGGAGCGAGGCATCACCGGCAGGCGGACATGCTTCGGCGCGAACGCGGCGTGTGGTCTCCCATCCGGTCAGGCTAAACTCGCTCGCGTCGCCACGACGCCGGCGGTATCCACTTGATCCCTGACCCGAAGGCTGGTGTGTCCCGCGCCCTGATCGATCTCGCCTGGCGCACGCTGTTCCGCCTCGCCTTTCCGCTCGCCCGCCTGTGGTGGCGGCTGCGGCGGCCGCTGCACGAGGGGGCGCTGGTCGCGGTCCATGTCGGCCCGACGCTGCTGCTGGTGCGCTCCTCCTACCGCGCGGAGTGGAACTTCCCCGGCGGCGGCATCCGGCGCGGCGAGACGCCGGAAGCGGCGGCGCGGCGCGAGCTGGCCGAGGAGATCGGCCTCGAGGCACCGGTGCTGGCGGCGCGCCAGGTGCGGCACGGCACCTGGGACGGACGTCGCGACCGGGTGCACTTCTTCGAGCTGCGGCTGGACCGGCTGCCCAGGCTGCGGCTCGACAACCGGGAGATCGTCGCGGCCCGGCTGATGTCCGCCGACGAGCTGCGCCGCGTCAGGCTGACCGCGCCGGTGGCGGCCTATCTCGGCGGCGGCGAAGCGCGCTGAGGCGCTAGCCGGCGAAGCGGGCGCAGGGTCGACCGGCGACCCCGGCCTCGAAGGCGAACAGCGATCCCGCCAGCGGCTCCGCGCGCAGGGCCGCGCCGTCCAGCTCCATGCACGAGCTGGTGACGTAGAGCGTCGACAGGTCCGGGCCGCCGAACACGCACGAGGTCGGGCGGCTGACCGGCATCGCCACCACCTGCACGACGCCGCCGTCCGGGGCGTAGCGCACCACCCGGCCGCCCTGCCACTGCGCGTTCCAGATGCAGCCCTCGACGTCCACCGCGCTGCCGTCCGGCACCGCCGGGGGATCGACCCGCACCAGGTCGCGGCGGCGCGCGATGCTGCCGGCGGCGAGGTCGAAGTCGTAGGCGCGTATGATCCGCTCGGGCGAGTCGGCGAGGTAGAAGACGTCGTCGGCCGGGCTGAAGTTGATGCCGTTGCAGATCCGGATGCCGCTCTCCATCACCTGGCACCCGTGGTCCGCATCGAAGCGGAACAGCATGCCGCCGGGGCTTCCGTCCTCCTCGTTCATGGTGCCGATCCACAGCCGGCCGGCGGCGTCGGTGCGCGAGTCGTTGAAGCGGGTGCCGACGTCGCCCGCGTCCAGCGAGAACAGGGTGCGCAGGCCGCCGCCCGCGGGATCGAACAGCGCCAGGCTGCGCGACAGCGCCACCAGCAGGCCGCCCTGGCGGCGCGGCACCGCGCAGGCGACGCGGTCCGGCATCAGCCAGCTCTCGGTGGCGCCGGTCTGCGGCCGCAGGCGGTGGATGCGGCGGCCGTAGATGTCGACCCAGTACAGCGCCTGTTCCGCCTGGTCCCAGAACGGCGCCTCGCCGAGCAGCGCGTGCGCCTCGTGCACGCAGCGCGGCCCGTCGCCCGGCCCCACCGCGCTCACGGCGCCACCGCCGCCACCGCGACGTGTCGCCCCAGCAGGAAGGCGTCCGCCCCCAGCTGCAGCGGCCGGA
>CAXTNB010000099.1:0-8346 GCA_964245385.1 uncultured Acetobacteraceae bacterium
CCGACCGTCCAGCCGCCTGCCGCGTCGCCGCGGACGGCTCCCGCCGCGCCGCCGCCGCCCGCGGCCTCCGTGCCGGCGGTGCCGGCGACCCCCGCGGTGCAGCCGGCGCGTTTCCGGGTCTACAACGTCGGCGCCTGCCATCGCGGCGTGTGCCCGCGCTGGTCGGTGACCGATCTCGACCGGCGTTCCAGGTTCGTCGCGGGCTTCGACGGATCGGCGCTGCACCTGGATCGCGACACGATGCAGAGGCTGCGCGAAGGCTCGCTGGACCTGATCGTCAGCGGCTCGCTGACCGGACAGGGACCGGAGGGTCGGGTGCTGAACGCGGAGACGCTGCAGTCGATCGTGCCGCATCGCGGCCGTCATGCGCCGCCGGACGGCCCGATCGAGCTGGCTCCGCCGAGCCAGTCGCCGCAGCCCGGCTACCTCTCCTTGCCGCCGCCGCCGCAGTAAGCCCGGCAGGCTGCGGAAACCGACGGAGCCTCGACGACCGGACGAAGCCAGCGCGCGGGGTTCTCGAGACCTGAACCGGGGCCTCTGGGGCCGTCGGCCCCGGCGGGTCAGGGGCAAAGCCCTCGCCTGCTCTCCCCGGCAGCGCGCTCGCCGATGACCACCGGTTCCGCCGCCGCCTCGCCGGAGGCGCGGAAGGAGTCGACGCTGCCGGCGAGGCTGCGCGCCCGGTAGCGTATCCGCAACCGCAGCGCGCTCGGCGGCGCCAGCCGGGTCAGCCGGGCGGCGGTGCCGTAGGCCAGCGCACGCAGGCGCAGGCGCAGCGGCGGCCGGCGCCGGACGCGCTGCGCGAGGGCCGCGCCCGCGCCGGCATAGTGGCGTCCCTCGCCGATGCCGTAGCGGTAGGCGCGCTGCAGGATCCAGTCCTCGTCGAGCTGCTCGGGCCGGACGATATGGCCGACCACCGCCTCGGGAACGAACCAGCCGGTATGGCCGGCCGCCTCGACCCGGCGCAGGAACTCGGTCTCCCCGCCCATCGCGTACAGCCGCCGGCTCTCGTCCGGGCCGACCGACTCCGAGAAGCGGTGGCCGGCGGCGAAGACGCCGCGGCGCACCGCCATGTTGGGGCCGAAGATCGCGCTGCAGCTGCAGGCGCCGGCGCCGCGCTTCTGCTGCGCGTAGAGCACGCTGAACGGCACCGCGTCCTCGGTGAGCCAGTCCGGCCGTGGCCGGCTCCAGTGCGGCAGCACCGTGCCGCCGAACAGCGATGCCTGCGGCTGCGCGAGGGCTGCCTCATGCAGGCGCACCAGCCAGTCCGCCCGCGGCATCACGTCGTCGTCGGTCAGCACGATCAGCTCGCCCCGCAGGTGCGGCAGCGCCGCGTTGAGCGCCCGGTTCTTGCCCGCCCGCGGCTCGCGCAGCACGGTCAGCGGCAGGCGGTCGAGGTAGCCGTCGAGCAGTGCGGGGGTGCCGTCGGTGCTGCCGTTATCGACGATCAGCAGCCTCCAGCCGCCCTCCGGCGCCGTCAGCCGGGTGAGGCATTCCAGTACCGGCGGCAGGGCCGCGCCACGGTTGCGGGTGGCGAACAGCACCGTCAGCGCCGGGGGCGCCCCGGGTGCGGCCCCCGCTGCGTCGCCGGGTGCCGCACTCAGCACGGCCCCGACGCCTTGCCGCGGCGCAGCGCCGCGCGCTTCCCCGATCCGCAGGCCAGCGCCTCCCGGGTGAAGCCGCTGGCGTAGGCGTGGCGCCAGCGCAGCGCCAGCAGGCGCGTGCTGTGCCGGGGCACCAGCCAGGTGAAGGGCAGGGTGAGAGCCTCGACGATCAGCCGGCGCGGGAACTCGCGGCGCACCAGGGCGCCCTGGCCGAGCAGGCGGCGCGTGCGCACGGTCGATGCGCCCTGCCAGTACAGCCGCGCGAGCAGCCACTCGGCGGAGAAGCGCTTGGCCTGGATCGAGTGCCGCACCAGCACGCGCGAGTCGTAGATGGCGGAGAAGCCGGCATCCTGCAGCCGCCAGGCCAGCTGCACCTCCTCGTCGGACTGCAGCACCAGCCCGAGCCGGCCGAGATCCTCGGGGAAGCCGCCATGGCTGAGCATCACGTCGCGCCGCACGATCATGTTGACGCCGTAGGGCTCGAGCTTCGCCGGCAGCGCGTCGGTCCGGTACTCGCCGGCGCCGTCATGCTCGATGATCGACAGCACGCCGCGCAGCGACGGCGGCCACCAGCCGGGCAGCGGCTTCTCCCACACCGGCAGCACCTTGCCGCCCAGCACCGCCGGGCGGTGATCGTGCTCCGCCAGCACGCGCTGGATCTGCTCGATCCAGTCGGGAGCGGCCATCGCGTCGTCGTCGATGTAGGCGACGTAGTCGCCGGTGGCGGCGCGGGCTCCCTCGTTGCGGGCGCGGCTGACGCCGGAGCTGTCGACCCGGATCAGCCGCATGTTCGCGGCGCCGTCGGCGAGACGCTTCATCTCGGCGGCGACCGCAGCCGGCGAGCCGCTATCCACCAGGATGATCTCGAAGCCGTCGCGGCCGACGCTCTGCAGGGCCAGCGAGGCGATGCAGGCGCGCACGTAGTGCGGCCGGTCGTGGCTGCAGACGACCACCGAGACGCTCGGCGCGGCCCTGCGCGGCCGCCGCACCGCCGCGACTGCCGAGTCCGTTCCTGCGCCGGTCACGAGCACCGCGTCCACCCTCTCGCGCCGAGATCCTGCCGGCCCGCCCGAGCTCGATCGCGCACGGCGACGCACCGACCGGAACCCGACGAGACCCGCATCGGCGGGACGTCGCGTGTTTCAACCGAAGGTTGCGTGGGTTCCATAGCTGTCAGGTCTACATCATCGCGCCGGCGGCGCCCACTGCCCGGAACGAGGCCGGCGTGAGCCGGCTGCGGGCGGAACGGCCGGGGCCGTCGCAGCCGGAGGGGACGGGTTCTCGTGCGGCACGCCCGCGGCTATCGTTTGAGACAATCGCCGCACGGGGATGGCGAGCCGATCGAACAAGGGGAGGCGTGGTATGGCGGAGCTGGCTGATATCGGCGTCACGGGCCTGGCGACCATGGGCATGAACCTGGCGCGGAACGCGGCGCGCAAGGGGTTTCGCGTCGCGGTGCACAACCGCTCCACCGAGAAGACCCGGCACCTGCTGGACGAGCATGGCGGGGAGGGCGACTTCGTCGCCTCGGAGACCATGGAGGGGTTCGTCGCCAGCCTGGCCAAGCCGCGCGTGGTCCTGATCATGGTCAAGGCGGGCAAGCCGGTGGACGACGTGATCGACGACCTGCTCGAGCATCTGGAGCCGGGCGACATCATCGTCGACGGCGGCAACTCGCTGTTCAACGACACCATCCGGCGCGAGAAGTTCCTGTCCGGGAAGGGGATGCGCTTCGTCGGCATGGGCGTCTCGGGCGGCGAGGAGGGGGCGCTCGAAGGGCCGAGCATGATGCCCGGGGGCGCCCGCGAGGCCTGGGAGCGCATCGCGCCGATGGTCACCAAGATGGCGGTGAGCGTCGAGGGCACGCCGTGCTGCGCGCTGATGGGGCCGGACGGCGCCGGCCACTACGTCAAGATGGTGCATAACGGCATCGAGTACGCCGACATGCAGCTGATCACCGAGGCCTACGACCTGCTGCGCGCCGTCTACGGCCTGGGTGCCGACGAGATCGGCGAGATCTTCGCCGGCTGGAAGACCGGCGACCTGGACTCCTACCTGATCGAGATCACCGCCTCGGTGCTGCGCAAGCAGGATCCGGACGGCCACGGCCCGCTGGTCGACATGATCCGCGACGAGGCGGAGCAGAAGGGCACCGGCCGCTGGACCGCGCAGTCGGCGCTGGACCTCGGCGTGCCGATCACCGCGATCACCGAGGCGGTGTTCGCCCGCGCCCTGTCCGGGCGGCCGGCGCAGCGACAGGCGGCGGAGGCGGCGCTCGGCGGCCTGCGCGCCGGCGCCAGCGAGCACGGCCGTGCCGTGAGCCAGGCGGAGATCGACAAGATCCGGGACGCGCTCTACGCGTCCAAGATCGTCGCCTACGCGCAGGGCTTCGAGCAGCTCGCGGTGGCCTCCGAGCACTATGGCTGGAACCTCGATCTCGGGCTCATCGCCACCATCTGGCGCGGCGGCTGCATCATCCGGGCGCGCTTCCTCGACCGCATCCGCGACGGCTACGCCGCCCATCCCGACGCCCCGAGCCTGCTGCTGCAGGGCTATTTCCGCGACGCCGTGCTCGGCGCCGAGCAGGCCTGGCGCGACGTGGTGGTGCTGGCGGTGCAGAGCGGTGTCGCGGTGCCGGCCTTCGCCTCCTCGCTGGCGTACTATGACGGGCTGCGGCGGGCACGCGGTCCGGCGAACCTGCTGCAGGGCCTGCGCGACTATTTCGGCGCGCACACCTACCGGCGCACCGACCGCGAGGGCAACTTCCACATACGCTGGTCGCAGGACGGCACCCAGATGCAGGGTTGATCGTGCGCCGCGGCGCGGTCGCTGCCGAACAGCGTCGCGCGCGCCGGCCCGGCCACCGGGCCGCTGCCGTCCTCGACCGGTTGGCCTCGATCTGGCGGGCGTCGAGGCCGCGCCGCAGCGCCGACGGCGCGTTCGATCGGCGTCGCGAGCGGCGGCAGGTCGGCGATCGCCGCGATGCGTACGTGCATCGGCTCGCCGCCCGCCGGGCTCGCGCAGCGCGAACGATTTCATTGTCTTATCGGGTCTAAATCGTGCGCGAACCGGCGGCCGCTTGCTTGACAGGTCATTGCACCGCCGGTAGCTAGCCCTGGCGCTCGCCGGCGGCGGGGAGACGTTCAAGTCAGCATGCTGGGGAGAAAGAAGACGGACCCGGATGGATCGCCCGGAGCTGGCGGATCCTTCGACCAGCGGCTGAGCGAGGCAAGGAACCGGCATCTCGATGCCGAGCCGGCCTCGTCGGGCGGCGCGATCGATCAGAGCTCGCTGGGACTGGTGATGCGGGTCGGCGTCGAGCTGGTCGCGGCAGTGATCGTGGGACTGGCGATCGGCTGGGGGCTGGATGCCTGGCTGAAGACCCGCCCGCTGCTCCTGATCCTGTTCGCGTTCCTCGGCGGCATCGCGGGAATCGTCAACGTGTGGCGCCTGGCGATGTCGGACATGGGGCGGGTGAAGCGCCCGGATCGATAAGGCTATGGGTTCCCCGAGGGCGGAACCCGTGGAGGAAAAGAGTTTGGCGGGCGGACACAACACGATCGACGCGCTCGGGCAGTTCAGGCTGCATCCGGTGCTGGGTACGTTCGGCGACGATCTTCACGTCAGCCAGTCCGTTCTCTACATGCTGGCCAGCTCCGTACTCATCCTGCTGTTCCTGTATCTCGGCATGCGCCGCCGCGCGATCGTGCCCGGACGCTTCCAGGCCGCCGCCGAGCTGGCCTACGAGTTCATCTACCGGATGGCCTCGGATCAGATCGGCCACCAGGGCAGGCGCTTCTTCCCGTTCATCTTCACCCTGTTCTTCTTCATCCTGTTCGGCAACTATATCGGCCTGATCCCGGGTTCCTTCACCTACACCAGCCACATCGCGGTGACCGCGGGGCTGGCGATCATGGTGTTCGTCGTGGCGCTGGTCGTGGCGCTGGTCAGCCAGGGCGTGAAGTTCTTCACCCACTTCCTGCCGGAGGGCGCGCCGATCGCGATGGCGCCGCTGCTGGTGCCGATCGAGATCCTGACCTTCCTGTCGCGGCCGGTCAGCCTGTCGATCCGACTATTCGCCAACATGGTCGCCGGCCACGTCATGTTCGAGATGTTCGCGGCCTTCACCATCCTGCTCGGCGGACTGCACCTGATCGGTCCGGTGCTGGGCGTCGCCCCGCTGATCGTGAACATGGCGCTGATGGCGCTGGAGCTGCTGGTGGGCGCCCTGCAGGCCTACGTGTTCGCCATCCTCACCTGCATCTACCTGCGCGAGGCGGTGGCGCACTGAAGCCGCGGTTCCTGCCGACCGTCCCTCCTCACCCATATCCCAGAAGGATTTCTCCATGGATCTCGCAGCCGCCAAGGACATCGGCGCCGGTCTGGCCGTCATCGCGCTCGCCGGTGTCGGCGTCGGCATCGGCAACATCTTCGCCGCCCTGGTGACCTCGATCGCGCGCAATCCCGCCGCCCGGCCGCACGTGTTCGGCATCGGCATCCTGGGCTTCGCGCTGACCGAGGCGGTGGCGCTGTACGCGCTGCTGATCGCCTTCCTCGTCCTGTTCGGCTGATCCGGGAGCGCACGAGGATGTCCCTGGCCCGGCGGATCGAGGTGGTGCTGCTGGCGGGGTCGCTGCTGGCGGCGTCCGCACCCGTCGCGCTCGCCAGCGGCATGCCGCAGCTCGAGTTCGCCAATCCGCTGACCAAGTGGCAGGTGATCTGGGGTGCCGTGATCTTCGTGCTGCTCTACCTGCTGCTCAGCCGCTCGGCGCTGCCGCGGGTGGCGTCGGTGCTCGAGCAGCGACGCGAGCGCATCGACGGCGACCTCGAGACGGCGCGCCGGAGCAAGGACGAGGCCGACCACGCGACCGACGAGCTGCGCCGTGCCCGGCGGCAGGCGGCCGCCGACGCGCAGGCCAACCTCGACCGCGTGGTCGCCCAGGCGCGCGAGGAGGCGGCCGCCCGCAGCCGCGAGACCAACGCCCGCCTGGACGCCGAGCTCGCCCGCGCCGAGGCGCAGATCGGCGCCGAACGGCAGCGCGCGATGGCGTCGGTGCGCGAGGTCGCCAGCGACGCGGCACAGCTGCTGGTGCAGCGCGTGACCGGCCAGGCGGCCGACCGCGGCCTCGTCGAGACACACGTCGACGGCGCGCTGGCGTCCGGTCGAGCGGCCTGATCGCGGTGGCGGAGCAGCCTCGATGAACTCGCCCGGCCTCCTGCACGAGCCGCTGTTCTGGTACAGCGTCGCCTTCGTGCTGTTCTTCGCCCTGCTCGGCCGCAGGCTGTTGCGGCCGCTGCTGGCGATACTGGACGCGCGCGCGGCGCAGGTCCGCCAGGAGCTGGACGAGGCCGCGCGGCTCAAGCGCGAGGCAGCCCAGATGCTGGCCCAGGCCAAGCGCGAGCGCGAGGCGGCCCTGCTCGAGGCGCGCGAGATGGTCGAGCGGTCGCGCCAGGAGGCCGCCCGGATCGCCGAGGCGGCACGGCGCGAGGCGGACGCCGGCGCGCGTCGCCGCGAGCGCATGGCGCAGGAGCGGATCCAGGCCGCCGAGCGCGCCGCGATACGCGAGGTGCGCGGCCACGCCGCCGAGATCGCCAGCCAGGCGGCGCAGGAGGTGGTGGCGGCGATGCTCACCGCGAGCCAGGACGCGGCCCTGATCGCCCGCGCCATCGCCGCACTGCCGGCGGCGTTCGCGACCCGCACGCCGGCGTGAGCGCGTCCGCACCGCGCCTGTCCGTGGTCGCGGCGGTGCTGAACGAGGCGGAGAACATCCGTCCGGTGGTGAGCGAGATCGCCCGCGCGCTGGCGGCGCTGCGGCCGTTCGAGGTCATCTTCGTCGATGACGGCAGCACCGACGCCACCTTGTCCGAGCTGCTGGCCTGCCGCGACGTGCTGCCCGAGCTGCGCGTGCTGAGCCATGCCGGCCGCTGCGGCAAGTCGGCGGCGCTGCACACCGGCATCGACGCGGCGCGGTCGCGATGGATCGCCACCATCGACGGCGACGGTCAGGACGACCCCTCCGAGATCCCCGCCATGCTGGCGCTCGCCGAGGGCGCCAACGGGCCTTCGCCGCTGGTGGTGGGGGTGCGGCTGAAGCGTCACGACACGCTGTCGCGCCGCTTCGCCACCCGCTTCGCCAACGGGCTGCGCGAGCGGCTGCTGCGCGACGGCTGCCCCGATACCGGCGCGCCGATGAAGCTGTTCGCGCGCGACGCCTTCCTGCGCCTGCCGCAGTTCGAGGGGCTGCACCGCTTCCTGCCGGCGCTGCTCGGCAGCTACGGCCATCCGCTGCTGTGCAAGCCGGTGCGGCATCGCGCGCGGCTGCACGGCAGCTCGAAATACACCAACTGGAACCGCGCCCTGGTCGGCTTGCGCGACATGGTCGGCGTGATGTGGCTGCAGAAGCGCACGGTGCGGCCGGAGCGGGTCACCGAAGTCTGACCGCGGTGCCACACCCTTCGGTGCCCGACGCTTCGGTGCCGGACCCGGTCGCGTATCGCCTCACCACCCGTCAGGCGGCGCTGCTCGCGGCCGCCGCCCTGGCGCTGTTCCTGCCCGGCCGCGCCCTGCTGCCGCCGCTGGACCGCGACGAACCGCGCTACATGGAATCCGCGGCCCAGATGCTGCAGAGCGGCGACTACGTCGACGTGCGGTTCCAGGATCAGCCGCGCTACCTGCAGCCGGCCGGAATATACTGGCTCGAGGCGGCGTCGGTCGCGGCCACCGGCACGCTGCGGCAGCGCCAGG
>CAXTNB010000100.1:0-8302 GCA_964245385.1 uncultured Acetobacteraceae bacterium
GTCCGGCCGCGACGATCCGGCGCCGGTGCTGGTGATGGGGCTGCCGCGCTCCGGCACCACGCTGGTGGAGCAGATCCTGTCCTGCCACCCGCAGGTGTTCGCCGCCGGCGAGCTGCCGTTCTGGACCGAGCGCGGCGCGCTGTGGGAGCAATCCGCCGCCGCCGATGCCGAGCCGTTCCTCGACGCCGCCGCCCTGGACTATCTCGGCGTGCTGCGGGCGCTGGCGCCCGTGGCCGCACGCGTCACCGACAAGATGCCGCTCAACCTGTTCTGGGCCGGCCTGATCCACATGGCGTTGCCGGGCGCGACCATCATCCATTGCCGCCGCAGCCCGATCGACACGGCGCTGTCGATCCACCGCACCTACTTCAACCAGCACGTGGCGTTCCCGACCGGCGGCGACGCCCTGGTCGCGGCCGTGCGCGCCTTCGAACGGCTGGCGGCGCACTGGCGCGCGGTGCTGCCGGCGGAGCGCTTCGTCGAGCTGCGCTACGAGGCGCTGGTCGCGGAGCCCGAGGCGATGATCCGGCGTATGCTCGCCGCCTGCGGTCTCGTCTGGGACGACGCCTGCCTGAGCCCCGAGCGCAACCCGCGCGTCGTGCGCACGCCGAGCAAGTGGCAAGTGCGGCAGCCGATCACCGCAGCTCCGGCGCAGGCCTGGCGCCGCTACGAGGCCTGGCTGGGTCCGCTAGCCGCGCTGGCGCCTCCGGCCTGACCCAGCCGGAGAGGGCCGGCCGGGCTGGCTTAGGTCAGCCGGCGTTCCAGCAGGTCGAGCGCGATCATCGCCTCGGCGATCTGCACCGCGTTCAGCGCCGCCCCCTTGCGCAGGTTGTCCGAGACGCACCAGAAGGCGAGGCCGTTCGGCACCGTCGGGTCGACGCGCAGCCGGCTGACGTAGGTCGCGTCCTCGCCGACGCACTCCAGCGGCGTGACGTAGCCGCCATCCTCGCGATGGTCGTGCAGCACCACGCCGGGCGCCGCGCGCAGCACCGCGCGCGCCTGCTCGAGGTCGACCGGCTCCTCGAACTCGACCACCACCGCCTCGGAGTGGCCGATGAACACCGGCACCCGCACGCAGGTGGCGATCACCGCGATGTCCGGATCGAGGATCTTGCGGGTCTCGACCGCCATCTTCCACTCCTCGCGGGTGGCGCCGTCCTCCATGAAGCTGTCGATGTGCGGGATCACGTTGAAGGCGATCTGCTTGGTGAACTGCTGCGGCGTGATCGGGTCGCCGACGAAGCTGCCCTTGGACTGGCCGAACAGCTCGTCCATGCCCTCCTTGCCGGCGCCGGCGACCGCCTGATAGGTCGAGACCACCACGCGGCGGGCGGTGAACAGGTCGTGCAGCGGCTTGAGCGCCATCACCAGCTGGATCGTCGAGCAGTTCGGGTTGGCGACGATGCGCCGCCTGCCCGCGCGCTTCAGCGCGTCGAGATTGACCTCCGGCACCACCAGCGGCACGTCGGGATCCATGCGGAACTGGCTGGTGTTGTCGATCACCACGCAGCCGGCCGCCGCGGCGCGCGGCGCGTGCACCGCCGAGATCGCCGCCCCCGGCGAGAACAGGCCGATGTCCCAGCCGCGGAAGTCGAACGTCTCCAGGTTCTGCACCGTGAGCACGCGCGTGTCGCCGAAGGAGATCTCCTGGCCGGTCGAGCGCGGCGAGGCCAGTGCGGCGATGTCGGAGACCGGGAACGACCGCTCGGCGAGCGTGCGGATCAGCTCGCGCCCGACCGCGCCGGTGGCGCCGACCACCGCCACGCGATACCCCATCTCCGGTTCCTGACCGATCGCATCCATGGACGCAGGCCTAGCAAGACCGGCCCGGGCAGGGCAAGGCTGCCGCGGTCGCGGGCGGAACCTCGTCCGCTCCGGGCGTTGAGCGTGATGCAGCAGGAAGGCCGCGGTGCATGGAAAAGATCGGCGACGTCTCCTCTCCCGAAGCGGCCAGCCAGGCGCTGACCCCGGCGGCGGCCGAGCCCGCACCGCCCTGCACCCTGGTCATCTTCGGCGCGCACGGCGACCTGACCAAGCGCCTGCTGATGCCGGCGCTGTACAACCTGGCCGGCAGCAGGCTGCTCGACGGCAACTTCGCCATCGTCGGCGTCGACCGCGTCGACAGCACCGACGAGGCGTGGCGCCGCGGCCTGTCCGACACGATGCAGGAGTTCACCCGCGATCCGAACGCGGAGTTCTACACTCCGCAGATCGACGAGGCGAACTGGAGCTGGCTCACCGGACGCATGCACTACGTCAAGGCCGACTTCACCGATCCGGGCCAGCTCGCGGCGCTGCAGCCGCACCTGCAGGCGACCGGCAACGCGGTGTTCTACCTCGCCGTCGCGGCCCGCTTCTTCGGCACGGTGGTGGAGAATCTCGGCCGCGCCGGGCTGGTCGGGCAGGAGCATGGCTTCCGCCGCGTGGTGGTCGAGAAGCCGTTCGGCTCCGACATCGAGAGCTCGAAGGCGCTCAACGCCCAGATCCTCCATGTGCTCGACGAGAGCCAGATCTACCGGATCGATCATTTCCTGGGCAAGGAGACGGTGCAGAACATCCTCGCCATGCGCTTCGGCAACGCCATCTTCGAGCCGCTAAGGAACCGCCAGAACATCGACCACGTGCAGATCACCGCCGCCGAGACGGTCGGCGTCGAGGGCCGCGGCGCCTTCTACGAGCCGACCGGCGCGTTGCGCGACATGATCCCCAACCACCTGTTCCAGCTGCTGGCGATGGTGGCGATGGAGCCGCCGAACTCGTTCAGCGCCGAGACCGTGCGCACCGCCAAGGAGCAGCTGTTCGAGGCGGTGCAGCCGGTGCGTCCGCAGGATGCGGTGCGCGGCCAGTACACGGCGGGCACGGTCGAGGGGCGGGCGGTGAAGGGCTACCGGGAGTCGCCCGGCGTTGATCCGCACAGCCACACCGAGACCTACGTGGCGCTCAAGCTGCTGATCGAGAACTGGCGCTGGTCCGGCGTGCCGTTCTACATGCGCACCGGCAAGTCGATGACCGGGCGGCTGACCGAGATCGTGGTGCATTTCCGCCACGCCCCGTTCGCGATGTTCCGCGACACCCCTGTCGACCGGCTGGCGCCGAACACGCTCACCCTGAACATCCAGCCGGCGCAGGGGCTGACGCTCGGCATCACCGCCAAGATCCCGGGGCCGAAGATGGACCTCTCCGGCGTCGAGATGCGGTTCCGCTACGAGGACGCCTTCAAGCTGACGCCGAACGTCGGCTACGAGACGCTGCTCTACGACTGCCTGATCGGCGACGCCACGCTGTTCCAGCGCGCCGACAACATCGACGCGGCGTGGAAGGTGGTCGACCCGGCGCTGAAGGCCTGGGCCGCCGACCCGGACGGGCCGGAGCTCTACCAGGCGGGCAGCGCCGGTCCGGAGGCAGCGGAGCAGCTGCTGGCGCGCGACGGCCGTGCCTGGGAACCTCTGAAGCGGGGATAAACCACACCTGCAGCTGTCAGATCTCCGCCGAGCCGGGCGTGATCCACGATCGCGCCGCGCATGGAATTGACTTCCTCCCTTGATACGTGGTCGATGACGCCAGATATCGAGGCACACCTGATCCGGGCGTGAAACCGGCTCAGCCCGCAGGGACCGTCGCATGTCGGAGATGATCGCATCCAGCGACGACGCGTACCGGCCGCGTCGCGTCGCGCGGACCGCCGCCGGCCCGCGCGCCGCGGCGCGCCGCGATCTTCGCCGTCTGGTCTCGCCGCTGCTGATCCTCGTCGCGTGGCAGGCCGCCTCGTCGGCGGGACTGGTCTCCGCCCAGACCCTGGCCTCGCCGTGGCGCATCGTCCTGACCGCGTGGTCGCTGATCCAGGACGGCACGCTGGGCCGCAACCTGCTGGTCTCGCTGCTGCGCGCCGCCGGCGGGCTCGCCATCGCCGTCGGCCTCGGCGTCACCCTGGCGCTGATCGCCGGCCTGTCGCGGCTGGGCGAGGAGCTGGTGGACGCGCCGATGCAGATGGCGCGCACCCTGCCGGTGCTGGCCATGGTGCCGCTGTTCATCCTGTGGTTCGGCATCGGCGAGACGCCGAAGGTCGCGCTGGTCGCGATGGGGGCGATGTTCCCGATCTACCTGAACCTGTTCAAGGGCGTGCGCGGCGTCGATCCGAAGCTGCTGGAGATGGCGCGCACCCTGGGCCTGTCGCGGGCGCAGACCATACGCCAGGTGATCCTGCCGGGGGCGCTGCCCGACTTCCTGCTCGGGCTCCGCTTCGCGGTCGGCATCTCCTGGCTGATGCTGGTGGTGGCCGAGCAGATCAACGCCAGCAGCGGCATCGGCCACATGATGATGGACGCGGAGGATTTCCTGCGCACCGACATCATCCTCGTCGGGCTGTTCATCTATGCCGGCCTCGGCCTGGTCTCGGACCAGATCGTGCGCACCATCGAGGCGCGCACCCTGGTCTGGCGCCCGTCCAACCTGAGATGATCGCCGAACCCGCGGAGCCGCAGCGATGAACGTGGAGGTCCGGGCGCAGCCCGCGATCCGGATCGAGGGACTGACCCGGCGCTTCGACGGACCCGCGGTGCTCGACCGGCTGGATCTCGATGTCGGCCGCGGCGAGTTCGTCGCCCTGCTGGGACGCAGCGGATCCGGCAAGACCACGCTGCTGCGCATGCTGGCGGGGCTGGACGCGGTCACCGAGGGCCACGTCGAGGTGCCCGGCGACATGTCGGTGGTGTTCCAGGAATCGCGGCTGCTGCCCTGGAAACGGGTCTGGGAGAACGTGGCGCTCGGCCTGACCGGCGGCGACGCGCGCGCCCGGGCGCAGGCGGCGCTGCACGAGGTCGGGCTGGAGCATCGCCTCGAGGCTTGGCCGCTCACCCTCTCGGGCGGCGAGGCGCAGCGCGCCGGGATCGCCCGGGCGCTGGTGCGCAGGCCGCAGTTCCTGATGCTGGACGAGCCGTTCGCCTCGCTCGACGCCCTGACCCGGCTGCGCATGCAGGCCATGGTCGGCGAGCTCTGGCAGCGTCATCGCTGCGCGGTGCTGCTGGTCACGCACGACGTCGACGAGGCGTTGCTGCTGGCGGATCGCGCGCTGGTGCTGGAGCACGGGCGGATCAGCACGCGCATCGACATCGACCTGCCGCGCCCGCGGCACCATGGCGACCCCGAATTCAACCGCCTGCGCACGGCGCTGCTGTCGGCGCTGGGCGTCGGACAGAGCTGACGCGCCAAAGCCCCTCTTCGACGCATCGGGGCCTGGGGCCGCCGGCCCCAGCGGGTCAAGGGCAGAGCCCTTGCCTTCCCAGCGCACCCCGCTAGACGTCCTGCAGGATACCGACCTGCCACTCCATCGCCGCCTCGGCGAGCGGCCAGGCGCCGTCCGGGTCGAGGCGCAGCACCTGATCCGGCGGGATGCGGCCGAGCTGGACCTGCACCGCGACGGTCTCCGCCGGGTCGCACCCGGCCTTCCAGCACAGCGACAGCAGCATCTTGCGGTCGCGCAGCCCGATCGCCGCCTCCGCGACGTCGAGCGCCACCCCCGCACGGGCGGCGAGGATGGCGGTGGCGCTGCGATGCGCGGCCGCCTGCAGCGCGGCCGCGAGGCTCTGCGGCGCGTCGGCGATCCGGTCGGCCGCCGGGACCGTCAGCTCCTCCTGCAGGCGCAGCCGGTCGACGTGGTTCAGTGCCGGTATCCGTCCCAGCTCGGCCATCAGCATGCGACGCGACCAGGCGCTGCAGGCGGCGCGCAGCGCCGCACCGCCGTGCTCGGATGCCTGCAGCGCGTCCAGGGTGCGCTCGCGCAGCTGCGGGTCGGGATGGGCGAGCAGCGCCCGGGTCAGCCTGCCGCGCTCGGCCATCGGCAGCGACAGCAGCACGCCGGGATCGATCGCGCCGTCGAGGCGCGCCAGCAGCAGGTCCGGCTCCGGCGCCCGCCAGGCGGCGGCACGCAGGGCGGCGGCGCTGGCGGGGGTGAGGCATCCCGCGACGTGCTGCACCAGGGCGTGCCAGCTCTGCAGCACCTGCAGCCGCACGTGCTCGGTCAGCTTGTGCGCCACGCTCGACCGCCATGCCGCGTCGGCGCCGGGGAGCAGCGCGCGGAGCCGCTCGCCGAGGGGATGATCGGTCATGGCGTGGGATCCTCGGCGGAGACGTGCCAGCGGTCGCCGCCGGTCAGCTTGACCGCGCGCATCGCCGCCCAGGCGCGATGCAGCAGGCTGTCTATGCCCTCGAAGGAGCGGCTGGAGCGGATCGCCAGCCCGATCGAGACGCTCAGCCGGCTCTCCGGCGAACCGCCGGCGCTGAGCCCCCGCCGGCGCAGCTGTTCCGCGCGCTCGGCCGCGGTGAACTGATCGGCACCATCCAGCCACAGCGCGAACAGGTCGCCGCCGAGCCGGGCGATCAGGTCGGTCGGACGCACCAGGTCGCGCAGCACCTCGGTGACGTCGCGCAGCACGCCGTCGCCGGTCTCCAGTCCCGCCGCCGCGTTGACCGGGCCCAGCCCGTCCAGCCCGACCACCATCAGCGCCGCCGGCAGCGCCTCGCGATCCAGACGCTCGATGCGACGCGACAGGGCGGCGACGAAGCCCTGCCGGTTCGGCAGTCCGGTGAGGATGTCGGTGCGCGACAGCCGCGCCGTCTCGCGCTGGATCTGCTCGTGCTCCAGGATCGGCTGCATCGCCGGCAGCAGGGCGGTCGCGAGTGCCGCCTCGTCCTCGCTCCAGCCGCCGCCCGCCCGCGCGGAGGCCTCCTCGGCGCGCCACAGCACGAGGATCGCGCGGTCGGTGAAGTGGTTGGTGGTGCTGCAGAACAGCACCGACTGCCCGCAGAGGCTGCGGCGCTCCGTCCGCTCGCACAGCCAGGTCGGCGGCTCCTCGCAGTCCGCGAGCAGGGCATCGTTCAGTGCCTCGATCGCCGCCGGCCACGCCACCCCGGCCTTGGCCGCCACGCGCAGCGGCGCCTCCGGATCGTGCAGCACCAGCAGGGCACCGAGGCCGCTGCCTCCCGACGCGTCGGGGAGCTGCGGGTCGAGTGCCAGGATCAGCTCGTCGAGGGCGACCGCGAGGCCGGCGAAGGGCAGTGCGGCGCGGCGCATCCGCCGGGCGATCAGGCGGGTCATCTCGCGGCGCAGCAGGCTCGCGGCCAGGCGCTGGTCGTGGCGGTCCTGCTCGGTCATGTCGCTCCCGCGGCCGCGCACGGCGCTGGGCCGGCCGGGGATCGGCGCCACCGAGAGCAGGAAGCAGGCGGGGCTGCCGCCCGCGTCGCGCAGCCAGACCCGCCGGCGCCGCAGCGCCGCCGCGGCCCGGAACGGATCGAACAGGAACGCGGCGTCGCGCTCGCCGGCGCCGACCAGCAGCGCCTGCGCCGGGGTGCCGATCAGCCGCTCCGCCGGCCAGCCCAGCACCATCCCGGGTGCCAGCACGACGAAGCGGCCCGCCTCGTCGGTCTCGAAGGCGAGGTCGGTGCCGAGCGCGATCATCGCGCGCCAGCGCTCGCGGCTCTCCAGCAGTGCGGGGACCAGCGCTTGCGCGTCGCCTTCCGGGTCGAGGATGGTGGCGGTCATGGGCGGACGGTCCGTGGCTGATCGCGCATCCTACCGTCGTGATGATGAACGCGGGGTAAAGGCGCCGCATTGACAGGGGCGAAGCGCTCCGAGCATGGTCCGCGCGATTCGACGCCCGCCGATCCTGGCGCGAGCAGGATGCGGCGGGCGGCCGGCAGCAGCCCAGGCGGAGCAGCATGGAACAGCACAGCGCCGACGCCGCGTCGCTGCGGGAGCGCATCGAGGCGATCTGGCAGCGGCGCGAGACGCTCTCGGCGGCGACGCGCGGCGAGGATCGCGACGCCGTCGACGCGGCACTCGACGGCCTGGACGACGGCAGCCTGCGCGTGGCCGAGGCCGGCGCGTCCGGCTGGATCGTGCGCGAGTGGCTGAAGAAGGCGGTGCTGCTGTCGTTCCGGCTGAACGACAGCGTGCCGATGCCGGGAGCCGGAGGTGTCCCGGCGTTCGACAAGGTGCCGCTCAAGTTCGCCGGCTGGGACGCGCGGCACTTCGCCGAGGCGGGCTTCCGCGCGGTGCCGGGGGCGGTGGTGCGGCGCTCCGCCTACGTGGCACCCGGGGTGGTGCTGATGCCCTGCTTCGTGAACGCCGGCGCGCGGATCGGCGAGGGCAGCATGATCGACAGCTGGGCCACCGTCGGCAGCTGCGCGCAGATCGGCCGCGACTGCCATATCAGCGGCGGCGTCGGCATCGGCGGCGTGCTGGAGCCGCTGCAGGCCGCGCCCGTGATCATCGAGGATGGCTGCTTCATCGGTGCCCGCTCGGAAG
>CAXTNB010000101.1:0-8300 GCA_964245385.1 uncultured Acetobacteraceae bacterium
GATCCCGCCTGCGCGCGGCTGCTCGAACGCAGCGACGCGGGCGGCGCGTCCCCGACCGGCAGCGCCGCGGCGGTGGCGCAGGTGCGCGACCTCGCCATCGACGGGCCGGGCGGCGCGCTGCGGCTGCGGCTCTACCTGCCCGAGCCGCGGCGCAGCGCGGCACTGCTGGTCTGGCTGCATGGCGGCGGCTTCGTCTCCGGCGGGCTGGAAAGCCACGACGTGCCGCTGCGCGCCCTCGCCGACGCGGCCGGCTGCGCCGTGGTCGCGGTCGCCTACCGGCTGGCACCGGCGCATCCCTACCCGGCGGCGATCCGCGACGCGCACGCGGCCCTGCTCTGGGCCGCGTCGCACGCGGCAGAACTGGGCGCGGACGCCTCGCTGCTCGCGGTGGGCGGGGACAGCGCCGGCGGCAACCTCGCGGCGGTCGCGGCGATGCTGTGCCGCGACCGGGGCGGCCCGCGCCTGGCGCTGCAGGTCCTGGTCTACCCGGACGGCGACGCGCGTGCCGGCTTCCACCGCGAGTCCTGGCGCCTGCATGACGGGCTCGTGCTCGGTCGCGCCGACAAGGACCGCACGCTGGCGCTGTACCTGCCGGCCGGCATCGACCGCACCGACCCGCACGTCTCGCCGGCGCTGGCGCCGGTCGAGGCGCTGCGCGGCCTGGCGCCGGCGCTGCTGCTGACCGCCGAGTTCGACCCGCAGCGCGACGAGGGGGAGGCGTACGCGGCGAGGCTGCGCGAGGCCGGCGTGACGGTGTCGCTGACGCGCCATCCCGGCATGATCCACGGCTTCTGGCAGATGGCCGGACTGCCGGGGCCGGCCGGCCGCGCCAACCGGCAGATCGCCGCGGCGTTGGCCCCGCGAGGGGAATGATCTAGAAGCCCCCGGTTGATGGATGGGAGCGCGATCGATGGCTGAGGATGTGTCCGGCGACAGCCTGGTCACCATGGCGTCCGGGGTCCGCTACCGCGACGCGGTGGTCGGCGACGGGCCGACGCCCGCGGCCGGGCAGAGGGTGTCGGTGCACTATACCGGCTGGCTCGACGATCGTGGCAGGCCGGGCCGCAAGTTCGACAGCTCGCGCGACCGCGGCGCGCCGTTCGGCTTCACGCTCGGGATGGGCGAGGTGATCTCCGGCTGGGATCTCGGCGTCGCCACCATGCAGGTCGGCGGCAGGCGCACCCTGGTGCTGCCGCCCGAGCACGGCTACGGCGCGCGCGGCGCCGGCGGCGTGATCCCGCCCAACGCCACCCTGATCTTCGACGTCGAGCTGCTCGGCGTCGGCTGACTTGTCGCAGCGCTCGGCGCGTCGGCTCGCGCTCGCGCTCGCGCTGGTGCTATCGGCGGCGGCGATGCCGGCGCGTTCGGCCGGGACGGTGCTGGAACTGCGCGGCGAGGGGGTGCAGATCTACGCGTGCGGGTCCGTGGCCCCCGCGCCGGGCGGCTTCGCGTGGCGCCTGAAGGCGCCGGACGCCTCGCTGCGCGACGCCTCGGGGGCGGAGGTCGGGCGGCACTTCGCGGGGCCGAGCTGGCGGGCGCGAGACGGCAGCACGGTGGTGGGCGAGCTGCTGGTGTCGAGCCCGGCGCCGGACGCGGACGCGATCCCGTGGCTGCTGCTGCGCGCCAGGTCGCACGCGGGACAGGGCGCCTTCGCCGCGGTCGGCTTCATCGCCCGCACCCACACCCGGGGCGGCCTGGCACCGGCGACCGGCTGCGACCGGGCGCATCTCGGCGCCGAGGCGCGCGTGCCCTATCGGGCGACCTACCTGCTGTTCCCGCGGTAAGCCCTCAGAACAGCCCGTGCAGGAACCAGCGCAGGTCGCCGGTGCAGGCATCCGCGCCGTCGCCGCGTCGGAACAGCCAGAAGCGTCGGCCGGTCTCGTCCTCCAGCCGGAAATAGTCGCGCACCGCCAGGAACTCGCCGGAGCGTCGCCACCACTCGCCGGCGATCCGTTCCGGACCGTCGGCACGCCGGACCTGGTGGCGGTGGTTGCGCCAGACGAAGAAGCTGGGCGGGTGGTCCGGCAGCGTCGTCAGGGTGCGGACCGGCAGCGGCGGGTCGAACAGCCGCACCGGACGGGGCAGGGCGGCGGGCCACGCCGTCGGCCAGTCCGGCCGCACCGGGTCGAGCGCCGGCACGGCGCGCACCGAGCGTTCCGGCACGTCGCTCTGCACCGGTGCCGGACGCCACAGCCGGCCCGGGCCGAGCCGGTTGCCCAGCCTGTCGATCAGCGGGGCGACATCGCTCAGCCCGTGCCGGTCCAGCTCGGCTCCCAGCGTATCCTGGCCGGCCCGCAGCGGCTCCGACACCAGGGCGGTGAGCACCATCGCCTCGATGCCTTCGCCGGGATCGACCTGCTCCAGCCGCTCCTCGAACAGCCGGGCGATGTGGTGCGCGGCGCGCGAGGCACGCGCCAGGCCGACGCGCTGCAGCTGGCGGCCGTTGTCGAGGCGCGCGAACGCCAGCTCCAGCCGCCTCGCCCCCTGGCCGCGCGCCTCCAGGCGCCGGCACAGCCGGTCCGCGAGCCGCGCCGTCGCCGCCGACAGCGACCGCGCCTCCAGCAGCGGCTCGGCGAAGGCGAGCCGCTCGGCGAGCCGCACCTCGGGTTGCACCGGCTCGATCGGCTCGACCACGCGCCCGAACGCCTGGTCCAGCCGCAGCACCACCTCGGCGCCCAGGCGCTTGACCAGCGGCGCGCGCGGCAGGGCGGCGAGCTCGCTGATGCGGCGCAGGCCGAAGCGATGCAGCAGGGCGATCGACTCCGTCCCCAGCCGCAGCGCCTCCACCGGCAGTGCCGGCAGTGCCGAGAGATCGCCCGGCGGCGCCACCGTCAGCCTGGCACTGCCGTAGCGCGCCAGCGCGTGCGCGGCGCCGGGGGTGTCGGCCAGGGCGAGCCGGCTGGACAGGCCGGCGCGCTCCAGCCGTGACGACAGGTCCGACAGCAGCGCCGCCTCCCCATCCGCCTCCCCATCCTCCGGCGCGTCACCCAGCAGGTGCGCGCATCCGGTGACGTCGAGCCAGATCCCGTCCGGCGGCGAGGCGCTGGTCAGCGGCGTGTAGCGCAGGCACCAGGCGGCGAGCCCGGCCAGCGCATCGGCGTCCGCCTGCGGCATCTCGGCCGCCACGCGCAGTCCCGGCACCATCGCCTGGGCGTGGGCGAGCTTCATCCCCGGACGCAGGCCGAGCCGGCGCGCCTCCGGGCAGGCGGCGGCGACGATCAGGCGCGGCCCCTCGCTGCGCGAGACCACCAGGGGCTCAGGCGATGGCGGCTCAGGCGATGGCGGCTCAGGCGATGCGCGAGACCGGCTCGATGAGGCCGGATCCGCGGGCGGGACGCGACGCAGCCGGTCGGTCGACCAGTGCGGCAGCCACAGAGAGACGACCCGTCTCATGGCAGGCCTCCAGGGGCCAGTGCAGGGGGGCGCTCCGCGTGCCGCGACCGCGCAGCAGTTCCAGCCGCCACAGGGCAGGGCCGAGCACAGGCTCCGGCACCCGCGACGCGGCGACGCCGGCCGGGCGCGGCAGCACGCCGACGCGCCAGCGGCTGGCGGCGGCACTCGGGGCGATCAGCGCCGGATCGTCGTGACGCCGGCTGCGGCGGATCGCGAAGCCGACGGCGCCGGAGGACTCCGCGGCCAGCTGCAGCCGGCGCGAGGCGGTCAGCGCGAGCCGACCATCGACCTCGCCGACCACGCCGAGCAGCCCGCGGTGGCGCAGCGCCTCCTCCATCACGTCCAGCACCGCGCCGCCGGCCTCGACCAGGATCAGCCGGTCCGGGTGCAGCCCGAACGCCGACAGCGCCGGCGCGAACAGGTCGCGTCCGCGCATCGCCCACAGCACCTGGCCGCGTCGACGGGCGAGCAGGCTGCCGACCAGCAGGCTGGGCAGGGTGGCATGTTCGCTGTCGGCACCCTGGCCGAGCACCTCGTGCAGCGCCCCGCAGGCCAGGCCTCCCGGCAGGACGCGGTCGATGGCCTCGATGCCGAAATCCAGCGACGCGGCAGCGGCGCCGCGCCGGGCCCGTCGCTCGATGCGGCCGATCTGCCGGCGCAACCCGTCCAGCATCCGCGCCCGTTCCGCGTCCATCACGTCCGCATCCATCAACCCACATCGCTCACACTAGAACATATAGTGAACATTCCGGGTGTGAGGAAGCAGGAAATCGCTGCTGCAGCGTCCAGAAAGCATCGCTAGCTGTTATTACGTGCCAATGAAAACCACCAACAAGTTGATTCTGAAAGATTGTGGGTCATCGCACTCTCGGTCCGCTCACGGCGGACCGCGCAACCCGGCCCGCAACGCGCCACCCGCCTCGCTCGCCTCGTCCAGCAGCCCGAGCCGCAGCAGCAGGTCGATCAGCACCAGGTTCACGTTGAACTTGAAGCGGTCGGTGTCGCGCACGAGGCGGAGCACGGCGTCGAGCGGCAGCAGGCGGAACTCCGCCACCTCGCCGTCATTCGGCACCGGCACCCAGTCCGGCGGCAGCCAGAGATCGTAGCAGTGCAGCAGGTCGCGACGCAGCCCTTCCGGTCGCTGCATGTCGTAGCTGATCTCGGCCACCTTGACCGCCCGCCCCCCCCAGGCGGGCGGCCGGCGGCACTCCTCCTCGCCCTCCTTGACCAGCGTCCGCTCGGGGCCGTAGCCGGCGGGGATGCCGCCCGCCACCAGGTGGTCGAGCTTGCCCGGGTCGAGCAGCTTGTCGTCCGCCCGCCGTCCCACCCAGAGATGCGGTCCGTCCTCGGCGCCCCGCGGATGGCGCACCAGCCCGTTGAGATGCACCCCCGCCGCCACCAGCCCGAAGCCGGGCAGTGCGCCGCGATCGATCCTGCCGACGCTCCGGCCGCGACGGCCCGAGAGGATGTCGAAGGCCTCGCCGCGATGGCGGAAATGCCCGGCCGCGGCCAGTGCCGCGGCGAGCGGCTCCAGGACGGCGGCGTCCGCGATGTCGAAGCCGCCGTCGACGCTCCGCGCCAGCCCATGCGCCGCCCCGAGCGCGGCCAAGGCCGGCGCCAGCGACGGGTCGATCCAGCCGATCGTCGCACCGACCAGCCGCAGCGGATGCCGGCCGCCCGGCAGTGCCGCGTTGTTGCAGGCGGCGACGTGGCGGGCGAAACCCGCGAGGCCGGGCCGGCCGGCACCCTGGCTCACGCGACGCCGCCGCTCGCCGCGCGCCCGGGTCCGCGGGGCAGAATCATTTGCAATCCGCATGGCACGTGCCACATCCGCAGGTATGCCCTCCGCATCACCGTCCTCCCTCTCCCGGCAGACGGCTCTGGAGACGGTCAGCGGCCTGCTGCCCTATCTCTGGCCGCGCGGCGACCTGCGCGGCCGCCTGCTGGTGGTCAGCGCCGTGCTGCTGCTTCTGGCAGCCAAGGCCGCCACGGTCTACGTGCCCTACGTCTATTCGCGCGCGGTGGACGCGCTCTCGCGCCACGATCCGTCCCACGTGATCGCCGTGCCGGTGGCGCTGATCCTCGGCTACGGCCTGCTGCGCATCGCCTCCGGCGGCTTCGGCGAGCTGCGCGACGCGGTGTTCGCGCCGGTCAAGCAGCGGGTGATCCGGGTGGTGGCGATGCGCACCTTCCAGCACCTGCACGCGCTGTCGCTGCGCTTCCACCTCGACCGCCAGACCGGCGGCGTCACCCGGGCGATCGAGCGCGGCACCGCGGCGATCGAGCTCATCCTGCGCCTGGGCATCTTCAACATCGTCCCCACGCTGATCGAGACGCTGATGGTCACCGCGGTGATCTGGCGCCTGTTCGACTGGCGCTTCGCGCTCGCCACCCTGGTCACCGTGGTGGTCTATGTCGGCTTCACCGTCGGCTTCACCGGCTGGCGCATCGGCATCCGACGCCGCATGAACGAGATCGACAACGAGGCCAGCGGCAAGGCGCTCGACAGCCTGCTGAACTACGAGACGGTCAAGTATTTCGGCAACGAGGGGCACGAGGCGCTGCGCTACGACGAGGCCCAGGCGCGCTACGAGCGCGCCGCGGTGCGCACCCAGGTCTCGCTGAACATGCTCAACCTCGGCCAGGCCACGATCATCGCGGTGGCGCTGGCCGTGGTCATGCTGATGGCGGCGCGCGAGGTGGCGGCGGGGCACATGACGGTCGGCCGCTTCGTGCTGATCAACACCTACCTGATGCAGCTCTACGTGCCGCTCAACTTCCTCGGTTTCGTCTACGCCTCGCTGCGCCAGGGCGTCGTCGACCTGGAGCAGATGTTCCGCCTGCTCGGCCGCTCGCAGGACGTCTCGGACCGTCCCGACGCGGCGCCGCTGCCGCCGCGGCTGGAGGACGCGCCGGCGGCGACGCTGCGCTTCGAGGCGGTGCATTTCGGCTACCGCGAGGATCGCGAGATCCTGCGCGGCATCAGCTTCTCGATCCCCGCCGGCGGCCGCGTCGCCATCGTCGGCCCCACCGGCGCCGGCAAGTCCACCATCAGCCGGCTGCTGTTCCGCTTCTACGACGTCTGGGACGGATGCGTTACGGTCGACGGGCACGACGTGCGCGACTACGCCCAGGCCAGCCTGCGCGCCGCGATCGGCGTGGTGCCGCAGGACACCGTGCTGTTCAACGACACCATACGCTACAACATCGCCTACGGGCGGATCGGCGCCAGCCAGGCCGAGATCGAGCACGCCGCCCGCCTGGCGCAGGTGCACGACTTCGTGCAGCGCCTGCCCGACGGCTACGACACCCGGGTCGGCGAGCGCGGCCTGAAGCTGTCGGGCGGCGAGAAGCAGCGCGTCGCCATCGCCCGCACCATCCTGAAGAACCCTCGCATCCTGATCCTCGACGAGGCGACCAGCGCCCTCGACACCCACACCGAGCAGGAGATACAGGCCGCCCTGCGCACGGTGGCGGCCGACCGCACCACCCTGGTGATCGCGCACCGCCTGTCCACCGTCATCGACTCCGACGAGATCCTGGTGCTGGAGGATGGCCGCATCGCCGAGCGCGGCACCCATCGCAGCCTGCTGGCGACCGGCGGGCTGTATGCCCGGATGTGGGCGGCACAGGCCGAGGAAGAGCATGTCGACGCGGTGCTGGCGTGACCCGCCGCCCGCGATCCCGAGAAAGGACCCGAGCATGAGCTCACAGACCAGCCGCGCCGACACCTCCGGTGTCACCCCCGACCCGACCGTCGAGCCTACCCTGGGCCAGGACGGCTCCGTGCCCGCCGAGCTGAGCCACGCCGGCGCCGTCGTCGACAAGGCGATCGAGTACATGATCAGCAAGGAGCTGCCGCCGCTGGCGATCGCCTCCGCCCTGCTCGGCGGCTCGCTCGGCGTGCTGGCGCGGACCATGGACCAGGCGGCGATGCTGCGCATGCTGTCCAACGCCGCCGACAGCGTGCGCGCCGGCGAGCTGCATCCGAGCTGAGCAGGCGAGCCTCGCCTTGACGGCGCGGCGCCGTGCCGCCATAAGCCGCGCCTGCATCGAACTGACGCCGGGCGCGTATCCGCCGGGCCTTCGCCGTACCGAGGATGATCGAGATGTCTCGCCGCTGCCAGATAACCGGCAAGGGCGTGCTGACGGGCAACAACGTCAGCCACGCCAACAACAAGAGCCGTCGCCGCTACTTGCCGAACCTGCAGGAGACCTCGCTGCTCTCCGACGTGCTCGGCGGCTCGGTGCGCATGCGCCTGACCACCAACGGCATCCGCACCATCGAGCATAATGGCGGCCTGGACTCGTTCCTGCTCGGCACCCCGAACCGCCGACTGCCGCTCGAGGCGCAGGCCCTGAAGCGGCGCATCCTGCGCGCCCAGGGCAAGAAGGCCGCCGCCCAATCTGGCTGAGCCACCGGGCCGAGCCGGCGTTCGGGCTTGCAAAACCGCGGCACCTGACGCATGTCAGGCGCCTGTTCTGCCGGCCGGCCTTCGCCACGCCCTGAGCTGCCGCCTCCGGCAGCACGGTCCTGGCCCGGCCGGCGCGGCATGCCAGTGGCGTGCAGGCGGGCGGGTCCGCAGGATCCGGTGTCACCCGTACCTCGTCGATCTACAGCAAGATGTTCCTCCCGGAGGTCCGCGTGTCCGCACATTCCGAGCTATCCAAGATCCGCAACATCGGAATCACGGCGCACATCGACGCCGGCAAGACCACCACGACGGAGCGCATCCTCTACTACACCGGCGTGTCGCATAAGATCGGCGAGGTGCACGAGGGCAACACCACCACCGACTACATGGACCAGGAGCGCGAGCGCGGCATCACCATCACGTCGGCCGCGGTCACCTGCGAGTGGAAGGACCACCGCATCAACATCATCGACACGCCCGGCCACATCGACT
>CAXTNB010000102.1:0-8296 GCA_964245385.1 uncultured Acetobacteraceae bacterium
ACCCGCGAGCAGCACATCCGGCGGGAGAAGGCGACCAGCAATATCTGCACCGCCCAGGTGCTGCTGGCGGTGATGGCCGGGTTCTACGCCGTGTGGCACGGGCCGGAGGGGCTGCGCCGCATCGCCCGCCGCGTCTCGCTGCAGGCGCGGCTGCTGGCCGGCGCCGCCGCCCGCGGCGGGCTGGCGCTGCGGCACGATTCGTTCTTCGACACGGTCGCGGTCGAGGCCGGCGAGAAGCTGGCGGGCTTCGGGCTCGGCATCGACGGACCGGGGGTGCTGGTCCGCTCGGTGCGATACCAGCCGCAGCACGACGTCACCGTCGTCGGCCTGTCGATGCCGCTGGTCACGATGCCGGACGGCACCGCGAGCTGGGCCGCCGGCACGCTGTACAGCTTCGAGAGCCGGCTGGACGGCGCGGGACGGCCCACCGGCATCGCCGCCGATACGCAACCCTCGCGGATCAGCTACGGGAGCACGGTGACCGGCTGGGATCCGCGAGGAAGATGGATCGCGGTGAACGGGTGGACCGTGCCCGGCAGCGGCCACACCGCCGCGGGCCAGGTGCCGACGACGCTGCTGGACCCGGACTCGGCCTACGGCACCCCCACGGTCGCGATCGGCGCGCCGACCGGTGCCACGGCGGAGAACTGGGTGTCGTCGTACAATCCCTACGAGAGCGACGCCAAGGACAGCCAGGTCAGTGCCTATACCGGGCTCGAGCTCGACCAGTGGAACTTCGGCAAGCTGGACTACGCGGCGACCTTCCAGGGGCTGACCATCGAGTACTCCGCCTTCGGCCAGGTCAACAGCGGCGCCAGCCGGCACGCGGTCAAGCCCGGCGCCAACTCCTACGAGCTGCTGCTGTTCGGCGGCAACATGCCGACGATGCTGGCGATCAACGGCGATGCCGACACCAACGAGATCAAGGGCGACAGCGTCTACGTGCACGGCAACGGCGGCGCCTCGAACGCCAGGAAGAAGCAGGAGATGAACGAGTTCTCCGCCTACGTCGACGGCACCGACGACGACCGCATCGTCGAGTACCAGTCCAAGGACGGAAGCGGCATCGGCTGGGCCGACGCCTCGGTGCATCTCGGCCTGGAGGTCAACGGACATCAGGGTCAGATCGACGGCGGCAACGGCGGCGAGCTGGTGTTCAACAACTATGACGGCGTGTCGCACAACAATGGCGGCCTGGCGCTGGTCGCGGGGTCGGGAAGGATCGGCATCTCGATCGCGCAGAGCGGACGCGCCTCGTTCCCGAACGGCGTGGCCTCGTCCGCACCGATCGTGTTTCCCGCCTACCCCTACAGGAGCTTGCCACGCCCCCAGGTCGCGGGCGCGCAGGTGCTGTGCACCGATTGCCGCAAGCCCGGCGAGGGACGCGGATCCGGCACCGGCATGATGGTGTTCGCGGACGGCCACGCGCACTGGGTCTCGATCGCAGGAAGCATCGCCGCCGAGTGATGCGACCCTCGCCCCGGCTCGCCGGCGCCCCTCGAACAGCATGTCGATCCACCACCAGCACGGACGGCGGGAACCTGGCCTATGCATCTCATGACGTACTGGGGAACCTTCGTTCGCATCGATGCGGACTCGCAGAGCTTCCACCAGAGCGACTATCGCGACGAGGACTGGTTCGAGCGGCTGCTCGAGGTCGAGCTGCCGCCGGGCTACCGCAGCTCGGACTATCTCGACTTCATCGAAGACAGCGAGGGCTCGGCCTCGGCGTTCGAGATCACGGGACCCGCGGGCGAGACGTTGGCGGTTCGCGCCGCGCGGAAGGCCGAGGGCGTGACGGTGACCCGCGGCGGCCACTATCTCTGCGCCGGCCCGCATTTCGCGAGGCTCGACTACACCCGCGACACGCCGAGCGCGTGGGAGACCTTCCAGCTGGTCGATCTCGAGGACGTCGCACGGATCAGGCACATCCTCGGCGCCGACTGGGTGATGCGCTCGACCGGCGTGCTGACGCGCCGGCAGGAGATCTCGACCGGGTTCCGTTCCATCAAGCTCGGTGCGGTCACCATCGACGTCGCGACCACGGTGCAGCTCTGGAGGGACCAGCGGCTCAGGGCGAGCCTCGGCGCGGCGCCGCCCGAAGAGCCGGCAGGCGCCTTCCATTACGACGTCATCATCGATGGCTGGAAGATCGACCGGATCAGGCGATACGACCCGTGCGTCTTCTTCACCGCGTTCCGCGCGCCGCTGGTGCTGAGCCAGCTCCATCTCAGCATGACGTCGCTGCTGGAGTTCGGCGCCTACGACGGGCACATCCACGTCATCACCGACCAGAGCAAGGAAGACCTGCTGCGCGAGGTCCCGAAGCTCGCCGCGCGGCGGCTCACGGTGCAGACCGTCAAGGCGCACGACTTCACCGGCTACGTCGCCTCGAAATACCTCCTGCTCGACCACCGCGCGGCGAGGCGGCATCAACCGCTGCTGTTCTCCGATCCCGACATCGTCTATGACCGGCCGATCGAGCGCATGCTGTGCGCGCTGACGGCGGCGGAGAGCGTGGCGGCGCCGATCGAGGATTTCTCGCTGCTGCGCGCCGCCCCCTCGATGGGAACCTCGCTGCTGCAGCGCGACGGCTTCCAGACGCGCGAGGCCTGCGGCTTCAACGGCGGCACGCTCGGCTTCCTGAACCTCGCCGAGCACGGCCACGTGCTGAGCATGATCCGCACGATCATCATGAGCTACGCGGGGATGTCCGGGCGCGGGTCGCTGTCCTGGGTCGACCAGGAGGTCGCGAACTATGTCGGCTACAAGGCGGGCAACGTCGACACCAGCATCCTCAGCCGCTTCGTCCGCTACGGCCTGAAGGGCATCGAGCACGACGCCGGCGGCCGCATCGGCCTGGTGCATTTCTGGCCGCCGGGACACGCGATCGAGAAGCTGCGCGCGATGCAGACCTACTACGCGGCCCTGATCGCCGCGGCCGCCGCTGCCCCGCCGAGGTCGGCATGAGCGGGAGGATCGACGTGGTGTCCGATGCCGGTGCGCCCGCCGCCGAAGCGTCGTCGCGGATCCGGCTGTTCACCCTGCGGACGCGTCACGCGACCTCGGTGGGCTTCGTGGATCAGGAGGCGGCGCGACTGGTGCACGGTGCGGCCGCGGCGCGGCAGGCGCTGCTGCTGGAGTTGCCGCACGCCGTCCACCTGCTGGTCGATGCCGAGGCCGCCGGCACGGGGTCGCGGCAGGCGCCGACGGTGATCGCGCTGCAGCTCGAGGCCGGCACCCTCGGGCCGGAGCTGGTGAGCCTGCGGCACCCGTCGGAACGGCGGTTCCTGTCCGCGCACGGCCAGTCCCCGCTGGTCACGATCGACCGGCCGGCGCCGCTGGACTGGGAACAGTTCACGCTGCTGCCGGTGTGCGACGGCTCGGGGGCGCGGATCCTCGCCGCGTCGCACCGGACCCTGGCCGCCTCGTCGATCCCAGAGATGATCATGGCGCTGGCCGGGGCGGACGATGCGCTGTGCTGGGCGATGGCGGCGGCGCTGCTGGAGTTCCCGGCCACGTCGGCGCTGAAGCCGCTGGTGGCAGGACTCGCGGCGCTGGACTCCTACGCGCTCGTCTTCCCGGCGCTGCGGCGCCGGTTGAGCGGCGGCCGCGAGCGCTTCGAGTTCCAGGTCAGCCACCTGCTCGCGAGCCAGATCGACAGGTATGGCTGGAGCGTCGGAGACCATTCCTACGGCAACCCGCGCGTCATCGAGCCGCATCTCGGCAAGCTGACGATCGGCAGGTACTGCTCGATGAACGACTTCGTCGTCATACTGGGCAACCACGCGACCGAGCTCGCGAGCTCGTACCCGTTCGCGGAGCTCGCCCGATACTGGCCGACGGCGCAGGTCGCCGATGGCCTCGTCGATCACGTCTCGAAGGACGTGGTGATCGGCAACGACGTGTGGATCGGCAACGGCGTGCTGGTGCTTCCCGGAACCGTCATCGGGGACGGCGCCGTGATCGGCGCGCACGCGGTCGCGCGCGGCATCATCCCGCCGTACTCGGTCGTGGTCGGCAATCCGGGCCGCGTGATCCGCACCCGCTTCGATCAGCACCGCATCGACCGGCTGCTGGCGCTGTCGTGGTGGGACTGGCCGGATCACAAGGTGGACCGGTTCATTCCCTACATCCTGAACGGGGATGTGGACCGGTTCCTGGAACTCGCCGCGGCCGCGGGCGGGTAGAGCCTGATCTGCCCGGTCAGGCTGCGTCCGGCAGCTGTCGCGTCGGCCTCGGGCGCAGGCGATCAGAACGGCAGGCGCTCGAGATCCGGCTCGCACCAGTTCAGCCGTGCATGGGCCGAGAACAGCCGGTCGCGCGACCAGTAGGTCAGGACCCAGTCCGGGTGCCCGAGCGCCGAGGCCATCAGCAGGTTGGCGATCTCGGAGATCGGCCTGTCGGGCTGCCGACGCAGGTGGAACCGGGCGCCTCGGATCGAGGCCAGGGTGATCGTCTCGTGATAGCCGCCGCTCGGGGTGTTGGCGACGCCGGTCGCGACGTTGTAGGCCCTTATCGCGATCGGCAGCTCCCGCAGCACATCCAGGGTCGGCCGTGTCGCGAGGAACCACAGGGCGGCCGCGAAGTGGGCGGCGTGGGTCCACTGCGCTTTCGGCAGGCTCCGGTCGATCAGCGCGCGGCCGATCGAGGCGACGTCGTCATCGGATCTGAACGGGAGGGTTGCGTGCATGTCGGGCTCCGTGGCTCGGCTCCCGGCAGGTCGAGAAAAAGCCCGCCAGGAACGTGGCGGGCTGCTGTGCGATGGGGAGGGTTCTCAAGCCTGGATCTGCATCCACCCTACCGTCCCGACGCGCACGGAGGCCGCCAGCGGGAGCGGCCCGGTTGCTGCGACGAGTGGCGGCAGGGCGTGTACATGCAACGAAGCATGAGGGCTGCACGACCGCTCGTCAACGTGCGCGATCGGGTCTGGAGGCTTGGCATCATGCGGATCGGCCGCCGCATCGAGCCGCAACGTGTCGACCGGCGTGCCAGCGTAGCCACCGAGGCCGGAGGTAATGACATTTGTCGTAAAGCTTTCTCCGCCGATTGGGTCAACCTAGAATCCGCTGCCGGAATGGCGCCGCGGTCGGCCGCCGTAGTTCCAGAAGCGGAGATCGCGATGCGATACGCCCGGTCACTCGGTTTCCTGCTCGTCGCGAGCTCCGGACTGGCGCCCGTATCGGCGCTCAGACTGGCGCATGCTCAGGCAGTGAGCGGCTCCACGCTCTCGGTCACGGCGCCGGGCACAGCCAACTTCTCCAACGACGCGACCGGGATGCGAGTCAGCGTCTTTCCCGTGACGCCCACCACCGGCGATCCCTACACCTCCCCGGACAGCGTGCAGGTCGGCGGCTTCTCCGACTTCAACGGCGGCGGCTCGCTGACGGTGCGAGGCGCACCCTACGGATTCCTCGATACCGGCACGCTGCTGTCCATCGTTTCGACCTCGCACTCCCTGTACAATTCGCGCGCCGGGGTGAACAGCGGGTATAACGGCTATCCCGCCGGCCTGAGCGCGATGGCGGCCTATCCCGACTTCAACTCGGTGAACCTGTACAACCAGACCACGGCGCTGCCGCCGCGCATCATCGTCAGCAGCGGCGTCACCTTCACGCCGATGCAGATCCAGTTCGCGACGCCGCTCACCGCGCAGCAGATCAGCCAGCTCCGGCGCAACATGTGGGTCACCACGAACGCGATCGACCCGACCATCGCCCAGGTCGTCACCGGCTCGCTGGCGAGCGTCGCCAACTCCGGCGACAGCGTGCTGACCCTCGGCGGCACGGTCAACGTCAGCGTCGGCAGCTACGTCAAGAGCTTCCACGCCGGCATCAACGGGCCGACCGTCACCGTCACCAGCGTCACCTCGTCGGGCGGCAACACGGTCGTCGGCCTGTCCTCGCCGCTGGTCGATGGCGGCACCGACCAGAGCCCGATCACCAGCTATCCCGCCGGCACCAGCTACGGCTTCGTGACCTACAACACGGCGGCGGTGACCGCGTCGGCGACCAGCGTCGGAAGCTCGAGCCTCACCTTCTCCGGCGTGTTCAAGGTCCCGGTGGGCACCGCCCTGTCCACCGCCAATCCCGGCATCGCTGCCGGCACCACCGTGGTCAGCACCTCGACGGCGAACAACACCACCGTGGTCACGCTGAGCAACCCGATCGTCACCGACGCCGCCGGCGACGCCTCCTACGCCTCGGGAACCGCCTACTACCTGACCCTGCCCTACGTCTGGCCGGCCGGCCAGCACATCCCGACCTTCACCTACGGCAGCACGATCACCGGCTGGGATCCGGCCGGCGGCAGCATCAGCGTGAACGGCTGGACGGTTCCCGGCGGCGGCCGGGCGATGACCGGACAGGTGCCCTCCTCGCTGTTCGATCCGACCATGCCGTACACCACGCCCACGGTGTATATCGGCACCCCCACCACCGCCACCATCAACAACTGGGTGCAGAGCTACGATCCCAGCCCGACGGTGCCGGCGACCAGCACCCCCAGCGAGGGCGAGGCCAGCAGGATCCAGGCCTTCGAGGGGCTGGAGCTCGACCAGTGGAACTTCGCCAAGCGCGACTACGAGGGCACCTTCCGCGGCCTGACGATCGGCTACACCCCGCTCGCCTCGGTCACCAGCGGCGGGGTCAGCCACAGCGTGCTGCCCTCGAGCGACAGCTACGACCTGCAGCTGGCCGGCAACGTGCCGACCCTGCTGCGCTTCACCGGCGCGCCGACCGCGAACTACATCATCGGCGACAGCATGCTGTTCAAGGGAACCGCCGGGGTCAACGGCGCCGCCGGCAACACCGCGGAGATGTTCGAGCACAGCGCGTTCATGGACGGGATCGACAATTTCCGCCTGACCGACTGGCTGCAGAAGGACAGCAGCGTCGCCGGCTCCGGCGGCGGCAGCATGCGCCTCGGCCTGATCCTCAATGGCACCCAGGGCAACGTGATCACGCCGCAGAGCCAGGTCGTGTTCGACGTCCCCGGCGTCGGCCCGGGCAGCATCGGCATGTTCGGCTATAGCGGCAGCGGCCTCTACGTCGACCAGGTGGGCGTCACCTACGTCAGTCCGAACGGCGCGCTGAGCTTCAAGACCGGCGCGAACGCCAACGGCGGCCTGATCTCGTCCGACATCACCGGCGACCTGGTGCTGGGCACGCGGACCAGCGGCGCGCAGATCCTGGCGACCGCGCCGCTGCTGGCGCAGGACGGGATCAGCGTCGCCGGAGGCACCTCGGCCAACGTCATCACCGCGCCGAGCATGCTGGTGAAGGGCAATGCCGGTGTGGCGGGTGCTGCCGGCAACACCGGAGAGCTGTTCGAGCAGAGCGGCTACATGGACGGCACCAACAACATGCGCCTGGTGGACTGGCTGCAGAAGGACACGTCGGCGATCGGCGCCGCCGGCGGCAGCATGCATCTCGGCCTGATCATCGACGGGGCGCAGGGCGTGGTGCGGCAGCCGCAGAGCCAGATCGTGTTCGACCCGGCCGGCTTCGGCACCGGCAGCGTCGGCATGCTCGGCTACAACGGCGGCGGCGTGGTGGTGAACACCAGCGGCAACACCACGCTCACCAACGGCAGCACGCTGATCTTCCAGAACGGGACAGGCGCCACCGGGAGCGGCATCTACGCCGACAGCGCGGGCAACCTGAACCTGAGCAGCGCGATCAGCGGCGGTGCCGGGCTGTCGATCCCCGCCTCCAGCACCAACGGCGTCAAGTCGCCGACGATGACGGTGTTCTCCAACAACCGCACCGTGAACGCGAGCTCGGCGTCGCTGGGCTGGAACTGCAGCAACGGCGGCGGCGAGGCCTGCCTGCAGGTGGCAGGCGACGCCGGCGCCTATAACGGGTTCTCGGTCTACCAGGACAGCTCGAGCAACCAGCTCGGCCAGGCGACCAAGATCTTCGGCATCGACCGCCTCGGCACGGAGACGATCCTCAATGCGTTCTACGCCGGCGGCAGCATCTATACCGGCCCCAACGCGTCGCTGGTGCTGCGCACCGCCTCCAGCGCCAACGGCGGGACGGTGAGCACGGACAGCGCCGGCGACGTGGTGCTCTACTCGAGCCAGCCCGGCGGACGGGTGGTCGCCGGCAAGCCGCTGGTGCTCGCGAGCGCCACCTACAGCAACCTGCCGCCGACCGGAACGGCCGGAACCGAGATGCTGTGCACCGACTGCCTCAAGCCGGGCGAGGCCGGCGGCGCGGGCACCGGCATGCTGGTGGTCGATGATGGGCACGCGCACTGGATCACCACCGCGGGGGTGGTCGCGACGCACTAG
>CAXTNB010000103.1:0-1797 GCA_964245385.1 uncultured Acetobacteraceae bacterium
GCAAAGGGACGTGGCCCCGGGGTCTGGGGCCGCCGGCCCCAGCGGGTCAAGGGCGGAGCCCTCGCCTTGCCTTCCCTCGAGCCTAGCGAAGGCTGCGGTTCGGCGCGTCGTCGGTGAGCAGCTCCGAGGGCGCCGCAGGCGCTTCGGCGACTTCCGCGTCGTCGCCGCGCAGGTCGCCGCCGCGCAGGTCGCCGCCGCGCAGGTCGATGGGGGCGACGTCGCCGATCGGCCGGGGTGCCGCCTCGCCGCGCGCGGTCACGATGCGGCCGCTGCGGTCGGCGCGCGGATAGATGAAGCCGAAGGTCGGATAGATGCTGCCGAAGGTGTTGGCGCGGCCGATGGCGACGCGCACCGCGCTCCAGTCGTTGTTCTGCGACACGTCGATCACCGAGACGTCCCGGCTGATCCCGTTGGCGTGCCAGTGCGACTGGTCGATCTGGATGGTGCGGCTATCGACCACCTGGGTCACGACGGCGACGTGGCCGAGGCGCATGCGGCTGTTGGCGCGGAAGTTCAGCACGCTGCCGACTTCCGGCGCGGTGCCGCGGGCGTAGACGCCCCGCGCGTTCTGCCACCAGTTCACCGCGTTGCCGGGCAGGACCACGTCGGAGGCGGTGCGCGCGAAGGCGACGCACTGGATCACGCGCGAGGCGGAGGCGAGGTGGCTGGCGTGCGTGCGGTGATGGCGCTGCGCGGCGGCGTGTCCCTGGGTGGCGTGGAGGCTGAAGGCGGCGATCAAGGCCACGATTGCGCTGGTCGATCCCGTGAGCCTCGTACGCCGCATCACCCACCGCCTCACTCTGTCGTGAAGCGCTGGTAGCAACGCGAATGCAACCCTGACAAGATGAAGACGCCGCTCTCCGGCCGCCCCGGTTCAATAACACAAATCGACGCCCGTTCATGAGACCGTTATAGGAGATGTTTCCCATGAGCCGAGCTTTTTCGCGACTCCGCTCGCCAGCTGAGAAGAAACCGCCCTGAGCCGGTGCGTCCGCGGGATGATGTTGCTGAAAATTCGGCAACACGTTGCAAAAATGCGGCAGTCGACTCGCTGTGCCGCGACGCACAAATCATCATTTCGTCGTGATCAGCATGATCTCCACCAGCATGCGCGGGTCCGCCAGGACCGCCTGCACGCAGGCCCGTGCCGGCGCTCCGCCCGGCGGCAGCCAGGCCGACCACAGCGCGTTCAGCGCGTCGCGGTCGCCGATGTGCTTGAGCCAGATCTGCGCCTGCAGCAGGCGCGTCTTGTCGGTGCCGTGCTCCTCGAGCAGCACGTCGAGCTGATCCAGCACGTCGCGGGTCTGCTCGCCGACGTCGCCGTCCAGGTCGCGCGCCACCATGCCCTGGGTGAAGACGAAGCCGTGGTATTCCACCGCCTTCGACAGCACCGGGCTCGGCTCGGTGCGGATGATCTTGCTCATGGCGTCGGTCCCTCCTGCGAAAGGCTGACTGTCTGGTCGAGGCCGGAAGACGGGTCAACCGGCCCCGGCGGCCGGCCGGTCGCGGCGTGCAGGATCGCGAACTGCGCCAGCCGCTCCGGGGTGTCGAAATCCTCCAGCACGCCCGGATCCTGCACCGCCACCTCGCGCACGGCGGTCGCATGCCGCGCCAGCAGCGGCCGGCCGCCCCGGTCGCCCGACAGCGTCAGCAACGCGTCGAACAGGGCGCTGCGCCACAGCACCGGGTTGCCGCGCCTGCCGTGCAGCGTCGGCACGCAGGCGAGCGCGTGCGAGTCGTCGTCGAGCGCCGCGATCAGCAGGTCCAGCGTCGCGGTCTGCACCAGCGGCATGTCGC
>CAXTNB010000103.1:1807-8257 GCA_964245385.1 uncultured Acetobacteraceae bacterium
GCATCGCCGTCGCCCGCGCTCCGGCCTCGCGGGCGGCGGCGATGCCGCGGCGCAGGCTGGCCGACAGCCCCGCCGCGTGGTCCGGCGCCAGGACCAGGCGCAGGCGGCCCTGGTGGACCGCCGCATCGGCGCGCAGCCCGTCGCCGCGCAGCGCCTCGGTGATCTCCGCCGACCGGTGGCCGAGCACCACGAGGACCGCCTCGGCGCGGCTGCGCAGTGCCGCCTCGACGGTCCGCGTCACCATGCGTCGTCCCGCCGCGTCGCGCACCAGCAGCTTGTTGACCCCGCCGGCACGACGCGACGCCCCGGCGGCCAGCACCAGCGCCACGGCCGTCACGCCACCGCCCCACGTCGCACCGCGACGATCTCGGCGATGATCGACAGCGCGATCTCCTCCGGCCCGGCCGCGCCGATGGCCAGGCCCACCGGGCCGTGCAGGCGCGCCAGCGTCGCCTCGTCGTGGCCGCGCTGCGCCAGCCTCTCGCGCCGCGCCGCCTGGGTCCTGCGCGAGCCCAGCGCACCGACGTAGAAGGCGGGCCCGGAGAGGGCGGCGTCCAGCGCCGGATCATCCAGCCGCGCCTCGTGGCTG
Organism: uncultured Acetobacteraceae bacterium; assembly: GCA_964245385.1. Classification (GTDB taxonomy): domain Bacteria; phylum Pseudomonadota; class Alphaproteobacteria; order Acetobacterales; family Acetobacteraceae; genus Lichenicoccus. The sequence goes on from CAXTNB010000103.1 coordinate 2,397, forward strand.
AGCGTGACGACGGCGCTGTGCCGGTCGAGCGCCAGCTCGGCGAGGGCCTCGTCCGGCCACTGCTCGAGCAGGGCCACCCCGGGGAAGCGCTCGGCGGTGGCGAAACCGCTCCTGGGATCGACGACGGTAACCGCCATGCCGAGCGTCGCCGCCAGCGGCGCCAGCGCCTGGGCGACGTGCACCGCGCCGACCAGGATCAGGCGGGTGCGCGGCGCGTGCGCCTGCACGAACCACGTCTCCTCGCCGCTCCGGACGATGCCGCTGCGCCCGCTCTGCGCCGCCTGCACGGCGGCGTCGCGCAGCGCCGGGTCGAGCGCGAGATCGGCCGGCTCGAGCCTGCCGTCGACCTCGATCAGCAGGTGCTGGCTCGCGTCGGCGAGCCGCTTGAGCAGGATCGCGGTGCGCCGCGCCGCGCGCGCCTCCACCAGGGCGCGCAGGAGCGACGGTGTCAGGAGAGGCTCATTCGGGACGCAGCGCCTCGACCAGCACGTTGATCGAGCCGCCGCAGGCGAGCCCGACCGACCAGGCGCTGCCGTCGCTGACGGTGAAGCAGAGCAGCCTCGGCCGGCCGTTGCCGATCGCCTCCTGGGCAGCCTGCAGCACCGCGGCCTCGACGCAGCCGCCGCTGACCGAGCCCTCGATGCGGCCGCCGCGGCTCACCGCCATCATGCTGCCGACCGGGCAGGGGGCGCTGCCCCAGGTCTGGGTCACGGTGGCCAGCGCCACCGCGTCGCCCGCCTCGTGCCAGGACAGGGCGTGCGCCAGGACGTCGAGCACCGGCGAGACGGCCGTCACAGCAGCCCGACCATGAACAGCAGCACGATCAGGAACAGCACGCCGCCGATCACCGAGGGGTTCATCAGGCGCGCGACCGTCTCCGCCATGCCGGGTCCGGAGGCGGCGGCCGGACGCAGGCTGGCGTTCGGCTGCGGCGACGGCTCGGTGGCCGCCTGCACCGCGCCCGCGATCCCGCCCGCGCCGATCTCGCCGGGTCCGGCGACGGTGTGCACCAGCCGCTCCAGCGCCTGGTCTATCCGCGCCCGCAGGTTCGCCGTCCGCACCGGCGATTCCGTGCCGTCGGGGTCGGCCAGGGAGAGCTCGTAGCGCAGCAGGGTGAACACGCCCTGCTCGACCAGCCGCACCAGGACCATCTGGGTCGCGGCACCGGCCGGGTCGATCCGCCAGCCGAGCGTCGTGAACGGCTCGCGTATGCTGGGCTGCGCGCGCACCGCGCCCACGCCGGCGCTCGACAGGATCAGGCCGTCGCCCTCCGGCTCGACGCGGCTGCCCGGCGCGCAATCCTGCAGCACCCGCCGATCGGTCAGGCAGCGCCAGACCCGTTCCCTGGGAGCCGGGATCCGGCGTTCTCCCGTGATGTGCATCGCCTGACACCGCTCCCACGTTACGCTCGACCGAGACTGCCCGAACCAACGCGCATCATGTAACGCAGATCATCGCAGAGGGATCGCCCGGCCATGCCATCCGTGTCGCCACCGCAGCCGCAGCCTCCGAAGCTGGAGACCGTCATCGTCACCCCGTTCCAGCAGAACTGCTCGATCCTGTGGGATCCGGACAGCCGACGCGGCGTGGTGTGCGACCCGGGCGGCGACGTGCCGGTGATCCTGGCGCGGCTCGCCGCACTCGGCCTCGACGTCGAGGCGATCCTGCTGACCCACGGTCACCTGGATCACGCCGGCGGCGTCGAGGAGCTGCGCGAGGCGCTGCCGGCGCGGCCGGACGGCACGCCGGTCCCGGTGATCGGCCCGGACCGACGCGACGCCTTCCTGCTCGGCGGCATCGCCGAGCAGGCGCGGCTGTTCGGCGCGAGCGGGATGCGCGACGCCGTGCCGGACCGCTATCTCGAGCACGGCGAGGTGCTGCAGCTCGCCGGCCGACGGCTGGAAGTGCTGTCGGTGCCCGGCCACACTCCCGGGCACGTCGCGTTCTTCGACCGTGCCGGATCGCTGCTGATCGGCGGCGACACCGTGTTCGCCGGCTCGGTCGGCCGCACCGACCTGCCCGGCGGCGACGGCCCGCTGCTGATCCGCTCCATCAAGGAGAGGCTGCTGCCGCTGGGCGACGACGTCGTGGTGATGCCCGGACACGGGCCGGCGACGCGCATCGGCGACGAGCGCAGGGGCAACCCATTCCTGCGCTGAGGCCGCTCTATGTCGGCAGCGAGATCTACCGGCATTCCTCGTTCGGCGGCTCGCACCCGCTCTCGATCCCCCGGGTCAGCGTGGCCACCGACCTGTGCCGCAGCATGGGCTGGCTTTCCGACGAGGCCTATCGCGACGCGCCGATGGCCGAGCCGCACGAGGTGCTGCGCTTCCACGACCCGGCCTATCTCGAGGCGCTGCGCGAGGCCGAGCGCGAGCAGGCGGTGAGCGAGGCGGTGCGCGCCCGCTTCCGCCTCGGCGTGGGCGACAACCCGGTCTACCCGGAGGTGTATCGCCGTCCGATGACCGGCGCCGGCGGCATGATGCTGGCGGCCCGGCTGACCGCCTCCGGCGCCGCCCGCGTGGTGCACTGCCCGGGCGGCGGGACGCATCACGGGCGGCCGGATCGCGCCGCCGGCTTCTGCTACCTGAACGACATCGTGCTGGCGCTGATGCTGTGGCGCGACCGCGGCTGGCGGCGGATCTTCTACCTCGACATCGACGCCCACCACGGCGACGGGGTGCAGGACGCCTTCGCCGACGACCCGCTGGTGTTCACGCTGAGCATCCACGAGGCGATGCGCTGGCCGCTGCGCCGGCGCGAGCTCGGCGCCGAGCCGCGCGGCAGCGGGCTCGCCGACGATCGTGGCGAGGGCATACGCAACCTGCCCGTGCCGGCCGGCCTCAACGACAGCGAGATGCGGCTGCTCGTCGAGCGGGCGGTGCTGCCGCTGCTGCAGGCGCATCGGCCGCAGGCGATCTTCCTGCAATGCGGCGCCGACGCGCTGGAGGAGGATCCGCTGTCCCGCCTGTCGCTGTCCAACAACGCGCACGGCGAGGTCGCGGCGCGACTGCGCGACGTCGCGGAAGCGGCCGGGATCCCGCTGATCGTCAGCGGCGGTGGCGGCTACAACCCGTACTCGACCGGACGCTGCTGGGCCTGCGTCTGGGCGACCCTGAACCGCATGCCGATCCCTGAGCGCGCCACCGCGGCGGCCGAGGCGGTGCTGCGCGGGCTGCATTATCCGCGTGCCGCGGGCCGGGACCCGCCGCGGCACTGGCTGACCACCTTGCGCGATCCGCCGCGCGAGGGTCCTGTGCGCGAGGTGGTGCGGCAGCTGGCCGCCGGAGCCCTCGAGGAGACCGACTGAGCCATGATCAAGCCGGATCCGGGACGCGTGCTGCTGATCGCCCTGCTCGGCCTGGCGGGCGCGGGGGCGGCGTCATCACCCTCGCGGTCGCAGGACCCGCCGCCGGAGCCGACGCAGGCGCAGCCCGAGCTGCAGAAGCAGCCGCTGACGATCGTCTCGCGCGGCGGCGTCCGTCACGTCTTCTCGGTGGAGCTCGCGCGCACGCCGCGCGAGCAGCAGGTCGGGCTGATGTTCCGCACCCACATCGCCGACGACGGCGGCATGCTGTTCATCTGGCCGTATCCGCAGCAGAGCGAGATGTGGATGGAGAACTGCCCGATCCCGGAGGACATGCTGTTCGTCGACGCCGGCGGCGTGATCCACAGCATCGCCGAGAACACGGTGCCGGAGAGCCTCGCCCACATCTCCAGCGGCGGCGTGGTCAAGGCCACCATCGAGCTGCAGGGCGGCCTGACGGCCAGGCTCGGCATACGCGTCGGCGACAGGATCGAGAACAAGGCGTTCGAGCAATCCAGGGACGCCATGCGGTAGGCGTCCCCGTCGCGGGCGGCCGCGGCGTCCTCCGATCGCGTCGGGCCTAAGGTCTAGCGCTCTCCCTGGCCGTCGCCGTCGCGGATCTCGCCGGTCGGCTCCTGGACGTGCGCCTCGAGGAACCAGAGCTGCTTGTCGAGGCCGCGCGAGACCTCGGTGAACAGGTCCGCGGTATCGGCGTCTCCCGCTTCGGCAGACTCGTCGATGCTCTGCCTGATCGAATTCCCGACCGTCGAGTAGCGGTCGATCAGGGCGGCGAGGTGGTCGGCGACGCGGTAGATGTCGGTCGGGTAGGGCGTGAGCTGGCTGTTCCTGGTGATGTCCTGGGTGGTGCCGTAGGCGGTGGCGCCGAGCGCGGTGCAGCGCTCCGCCATCTTGTCGTTCCAGTCGTCCTGCTCGGTGCGGAAGCCGTCCAGCATCTCGTGGATGCCGATGAATTGCGGCCCCTTGAGGTTCCAGTGCGCCTGCTTGGTGATCAGGGCGAGATCGAGCCCGTCGGCGAGGCGGGCATTGAGCAGCGAGACCGCGACGTTGCGCGCGTTCGAGGGCATCGCGTTTCGGGTCGTGTGCAGGCGCGGCTTGAGAGGGGCCATCAGTGGGATCTCCGGATGCGGAACAGGGCGAGTGAGGCTGCTGAACGCGGCATGCGGCGGGGCGTTGCCTGAGGTTCGCCGCGACGCGGTCGATCGGGTGCGGGCGAGTTCGGCCGCGATCGGACGGCGGCCGCGGGATGATCTCGGGATAAAGACCGCCGCCGGGCCGACTTCGCTTGCATCCGGTCCGCGCAGCGGGCAAGAGCGTCCGATTCCGTTACGGTATGGGAAGGTCCTCATGACGATCTTGGTGACCGGCTGCGCGGGCTTCGTCGGATCGCACGTGGCGCACGCGCTGCTGGCGCGAGGACAGCGGGTGGTGGGCATCGACAATCTCGATCCGTACTACGATGTCCGCCTCAAGCAGGCCAGGTTGCACCGCCTGAGCACGGAGCACGGCGGCCTGCGCTTCGAGCAGCTCGACATCACCGATCGCGACGGGCTGGCGGCACTGCTCGCGGGCGAACCCGACATACGCGGCATCGTGCATCTGGCGGCCCAGGCCGGGGTGCGTCATTCCCTGGTGGACCCCTACGCCTACGTCTCGGCCAACGTGCTCGGTCACGTCACCCTGCTGGAGGCGGCGCGGCGGCTGCGGCGGCTGGAGCACCTGGTGTTCGCCTCGTCCTCGTCGGTCTACGGGCTCAACGAGAGCCTGCCGTTCCGCGAGGCGGACCGCGTCGACACGCCGAGCTCGCTGTACGCCGCGAGCAAGCGCTCGGGCGAGCTGATCTCGCACGCCTACGGCCACCTGTTCGGGCTGCGGCAGACGGGGCTGCGCTTCTTCACCGTCTACGGCCCCTGGGGACGGCCGGACATGGCGTACTACGCCTTCGCCCGCAGCATCGTCGACGGCGCCACCATCACGCTCTACGAGGGCGACGGGCTGGCGCGCGACTTCACCTATGTCGACGACGTCAGCGACGGCGTGCTGCGGGTGCTGGATCATCCGCCCGAGGCGGCGCAGCCGGCCCGGCTGCTCAACATCGGCAACCGGCGCAGCGAGCCGGTGCGGCTGCTGGTGGCGCTGCTGGAGCGAGCCCTCGGACGCGCCGCGGAGATCAGGCTGGTGCCACGGCCCGCCACCGACATCGAGGCCACCTGGGCCTCGGTGGAAGCGATCGGCGAGCTGACCGGCTGGACGCCGCGGACGCGGCTTGAGGAGGGGATCCCGCGCTTCGTCGACTGGTTCCGCGCCTATCACGGCGTCGGCTGAGAGCGGAAAATCTCCCCCCCGTCCCGATACTCTATTGACGTTGTGTAGGCTTAGGCCTAAATCCGCGTTCGCCGGTGTGGCGATCAGAAACCGCTTGCTGTGGTTTTGCTGATTTGCTAGTTTCCTCGGCCCTGCTCGTAGGCTGTGGCCTTTGGGCGGCTGTTCCTTGAAATTTGCATAGGCTGAGGAAGGGATATGTTGGCGGCGTCTT
>CAXTNB010000104.1:0-4837 GCA_964245385.1 uncultured Acetobacteraceae bacterium
GATCGCCTGCATGGGCTGCCTCTCGGAGTGCCGGTTCTCCAACTGGAGCCAGCACGGCCCCGAGTACAGCAACGGCCGCAAGGCGGATCCGCGCTCGTTCTGCATCCAGAAGACGCTGCAGTCGATCAGCCACGCGGCCCCCGACGATCTCGAGGCCGCGGACAACAACCTGATGTTCGGCGGCGCCAGCGCCTACCGCTTCGCCAGCGACCCGTTCTACTCGAACGGCTTCGTGCCGACGGTCAGGCAGCTGGTCGAGCGCATCCTGACCGGGCGCTGAGACCGCCGAGCGGGCTCAGGCGATCGCCTCCAGCCGGTGCACGACCGGCTCGCGCTTCGCCGTGCGCCCGACGACGGCGAAGAAATCCCGCAGGTGCGGCGACCGCATGTGCGCCTCCAGCGCCGCCTCCGTCTCCCAGCTCTCCACGAACACGAAGCGCGCGGCGTCGGTCCGGTCGCGGTGCAGGGTGTAGGCCAGGCAGCCCGCCTCCTGGCGGGTATGTGCGACGCAGGCGCGCGCCGCCTCCTCCACCACCGCCTCCTGTCCCGGCTCGACCTCGATGAAGGCGACCACTCCGACCTGCTGCGTCATCACCGACCTCCCACCCCGCTGGATGGGTCAGGCTTGCCCGAGACGTGTCGCCGCATCAAGACGCGGGCGGCGACGCCGGTTGCGCGCCACGGCGCCGACCCCTAAACCGCTGCGATCCCGCAGGAGTGCGCTATCGTGACGGCATCGGAAATCGCTCGCGTGCAGGCCTACCTGCGCGCCCTGATCGGCTCGGACCGCATACGCGTCGTCAAGCCGGTGCGCGCCGGCCTGTCGGTCGAGGTGGCGGTGGACCAGGAGGTGATCGGCACGCTGCATCGCGACGACGACGAGGGCGAGATCTCCTACTCGATGCACGTGACCATCCTCGAGGAGGACCTGCCGGCGGCGGCGCCGCTCCCCGGCCGCCGCTGATCGGATCGTGACCGGGCGCGCTCAGCCGCGCTTGCGGCCCGAGCCGCTCTTCTTGCCGCCGCCGCTCTCCTTGTTCACCGTGGCCCAGGCGCGGCGCTCGGCCTCGTCGCGGTCAAGGCCGCGCTTCTCGTAGCCCTGCTCGATGTGGCCGGCCTGTCTCTTCTGCTTGTCGGTGTAGGCGTCCTTGCTGCCGCGCGGCATGGCTCCCTCCGGATCGGATGGCACTGGAACGGCCGGGCGCGGTCCGGGTGGGCGGCTCGCGACATCAAGAAGGCGAGATCGTCGGCATCCGGCCGCCGATGCCGCGTTCTCGCCGACGAGCGCACGTCTTCACGACAGGAGGATCAACCCATGGGCCTGTTTTCCAAGCCGATCAAGACGCTGGACGACCTGTTCGTCCACACGCTGCAGGACATCTATTACGCCGAGAGCCAGATCATCAAGAACCTGCCGACGATGATCGAGAAGGCCAGCAGCCCGGAGCTGCGCGCGGCGTTCGAGACCCACCTGCGGGAGACCGAAGGTCAGGTGACCCGGCTCGAGCAGGTGTTCCAGATGCACGGCCAGCCGGTGAAGGGCGTGACCTGTGCGGCCATGGACGGCATCCTCGCCGAGGCCAAGGAGGTCATCGGCGACTGCGACGACGCGGAGGTCCTCGACGCCGCGATGCTGTCCTCCGCCCAGGCGGTCGAGCACTACGAGATGACCCGCTACGGCACGCTGATCGCGTTCGCCAAGCAGCTGGGCCGTGACGACTGCGCGAGCGTGCTGCAGCAGACCCTGGAGGAGGAGAAGGCGACCGACAGGAAGCTGTCCGCCCTCGCCGAGAGCCGGGTCAACCGAATGGCGGCCTGACCCGCCGCCGCCCGCGCGACGCCGGGCTGTCCGCCGTCACGGCAGGCAGGCGGCCGCGAGGGCGGCGAAGGCGCGGGCGCGGTGGCTGATCGCGTTCTTCTCGTGGTCGGCCATCTCGGCGAAGCGCAGCGCGTGACCCTCCGGCTGGAACACCGGGTCGTAGCCGTGCCCGCGTCCGCCGCGCGGCGGCCAGCGCAGCACGCCGTCGACCCGGCCCTCGAAGCTCTGCGCCGCGCCGTCCGGCCAGGCCAGGCACAGCACGCAGACGAACCAGGCGGCGTCCTCCGCCGGCGCGCGCGAGGCGAGCACGGCCTCGTGCACGCGTCGCATCGCGTGGCCGAAGTCGCGGCCGGGTCCCGCCCAGCGCGCCGAATAGATGCCGGGCGCGCCGTCCAGGGCGCGCACGCAGCAGCCGGAATCGTCGGCGCGCGCCGGCCGCCCGGCGGCGCTCGCCGCGGCCCGCGCCTTCAGCCGCGCGTTGCCGGCGAAGCTGTCCTCGGTCTCCTCCGGCTCGGCGAGGCCTAGCGCTGCCGCGCCGACCGGCTCGACGCCGCGGCCGCGCAGCAGCAGCCCGAACTCCGCCAGCTTGCCGGCATTGTGGGTGGCCACGACCAGCCGCTCGCCGCGCCCGAGCCGCCGCGCGGCAGCGGGCGTCCCGACCGCGCTCACGCGACGCCATCCCCTTCGAGCGCCGCGAGCGCACGCGACAGCGCCCGGTCCTGGGCCGCGAACAGGGCGGCGGTGCCGGCGCGCGCGAGGCGCATCAGCTCGTGGAACTGCGCCTCGGAGAACGGCGCCTGCTCGGCGGTGCCCTGGATCTCGACGATGCCGCCGCCCTCGGTCAGCACGAAGTTGGCGTCCGCCGCGGCGGCGCTGTCCTCCTCGTAGTCGAGGTCGGCGACCGCGCCGGCCGCCGCCATCAGCCCGCAGGAGATCGCCGCCACCTGCCCGGTCAGCGGCAGGGCGGGGAGCACGCGCTGCCGCACCAGCACGTGCAGCGCCAGGCTCAGCGCCACCCAGGCGCCGGTGATGGCGGCGCAGCGCGTGCCGCCGTCGGCGTTGAGCACGTCGCAGTCGAGCGTCACCGTCATCTCGCCGAGCGCGCGGCGGTCCACCACGGCGCGCAGCGAGCGGCCGATCAGGCGCTGGATCTCCTGGGTGCGGCCGGACTGCTTGCCGCGCGCCGCCTCGCGCGCGCCGCGGGTGTGGGTGGCGCGCGGCAGCATGCCGTACTCGGCGGTGACCCATCCCAGCCCCTGGCCGCGCAGGAACGGCGGCACGCGCGGCTCCACGCTGGCGGCGCACAGCACCTCGGTGCGTCCCATCCGGATCAGCGCCGAGCCCTCGGCGTGGTGCGCGAAGCCGGGCTCGATCGAGACGGCGCGGATTTCGTCGGGCGCGCGGCCGGATGGGCGCATGCTATGGTGCTCCGTGGCATGTGGGGGGCTCGGTGTGGCAGGGCATAGCGCGGGGTGCTGCGGCGGACCAGCGCGCACGTCGCGACCGGTTTGGAGATGACCATGGATGTTCGGAACCTGCCGCAGCGGCCCGCCCTGCCGCCCGGGCTCGATCCGCGCGCGGCGGCGATCCTGCGCGAGATCGTCGAGCAGTACGTGGAGACCGGCGATCCGGTCGGCAGCCGCACCCTGTCGCGCCGGCTGCCGCTGCCGCTGTCACCGGCGACGATACGCAACGTGATGGCCGACCTCACCGATGCCGGCCTGCTGTTCGCGCCGCACACCTCGGCCGGACGGCTGCCGACCGACAAGGGGCTGCGCCTGTTCGTCGACGGGCTGCTGCAGTTCGGCAGCCTCTCGGAGGATGAGCGCGACACCATCGTGCGCACGCTGGAGGCGCGCGGCCGCTCGCTGCAGGACACGCTGTCGGACGCCTCGGCGATGCTCTCCGGCCTGTCCTCGGCCGCGGGCCTGGTGCTGGCGCCGAAGAGCGAGGGGCTGATCAAGCATATCGAGTTCGTCGCCCTCGGCTCGGGGCGGGCGCTGGTCATCCTGGTCGGCGCCGACGGCCAGGTGGAGAACCGGGTCATCGAGATCCCGGCCGGGCTGCCGCCGTCGGCCCTGGTGGAGGCCGGCAACTACCTCAACGCCCGGCTGTCCGGGCTGTCGCTGGACGAGCTGCGCCGCCACGTCACCGAGGAGATGGCGGCGAACCGTACCGAGCTCGACCATCTCTCCGCCAGCGTGGTCGAGACCGGGCTCGCCACCTGGACCGGGGAGGGCAGGGGCGGCTCGCTGATCGTGCGCGGCCAGGCCCGGCTGCTCGCCGACGTCACCCAGATCGAGCGCATCTCCACCATACAGATGCTGTTCGACCGGCTGGAGACCCAGGAGACCATGCTGCGGCTGCTGGAGCTGGCGGAGCAGTCCGACGGGGTGCGCATCTTCATCGGCGCCGAGAGCGGCCTGTTCGGGGTGTCGGGGGTCTCGATGGTGGTGGCGCCGGCGCGCAACGAGGCCAACCGCATCGTCGGCGCGATCGGCGTGATCGGGCCGACGCGGCTCAACTACGGCCGCATCATCCCGGTGGTGGACTACACCGCGCGGGTGATCGGCCGGCTGCTGGGATAGGTTGCGCGGCGGTCCGGCAGGCTCCTATAGAGCAGCGCGGGCGAGGGCGGCGGAGGCGAGCATGAGGCAGCGTTGGGGCAAGGCGTATCGGTCGGCGCGACTGGTGCTGGTCGCGGCCTGCGCCCTGCCGGTCTCGGGATGCGGGCTGTTCGCGGCACCCTGCCGCGTCGGCTCGGCGGCGCTGAAGATCGTGCCGGTGGCGGGACAGGTCGCCGCCGCACCCACCGACGCCTGCGCCAACACCATCGATCCGACGCCGACCAAGAGCTGAGTCCCCGGGCGTCATCCCCCGTCTTCATCCGTTGTCGGCGAACTCCGGGTACAGCGTCATGCCGCCGTCCACGAACAGGGTCGCGCCGACGACGTAGTCCGACATGTCGGAGGCCAGGAACAGCGCGGCGTGGGCGGTGTCGCGGCCGTCGCCCATGAA
>CAXTNB010000104.1:4847-6695 GCA_964245385.1 uncultured Acetobacteraceae bacterium
GTCCTGCGCGTCGCCGATGCGCCGGTAGGGGATCAGGGTGAGCAGCTTCCGCGCGGCGTCTCCCTCGGTCGCCTCCTCGTTGATGGCGGTGCGGATCGCCCCGGGGGCGATGGCGTTGATCCGGATCCGCCTCGGCGCCACCTCCTGGGCCAAGCTGCGCATCATCATCGCCACCCCGCCCTTGGAGGCGGCGTAGTTCACGTGCCCGGCCCAGGGGATCACCTCGTGCACCGAGCTCATGCACAGGATCTTGCCGATCGCGCGGCTGACGCCGCGGTCGCCCTGTCGCTCGAAGCGCCGGATCGCCTCGCGCGCGGTGAGGAACTGGCCGGTCAGGTTGACGTCGATGACGCGCCGCCAGTCGGGCAGCGTCATCTCGGCACTGGGCGCGTCCTTCTGCATGCCGGAGTTGGCGACCACGATGTCGACGCCGCCGAACGCCGCCACGGTCTGGTCGAACAGGCGGATCACCGCGGCTTCGTCGGAGACGTCGGCGCCGATGGCGAGCGCCGAGCCGCCCGCCTCGTTGATCTCGCGTGCCAGCGCCTCGGCCGGCTCGGGCTGGCTGTTGTAGTGGATCGCGACCGCGGCGCCGGCGCGCGCCAGCTCCCCGGCGACGGCGTGGCCGATGCCCGAGCTGGCGCCGGTGACGATCGCGACCTGCCGGTCGAGACGGTACGGCGAAGGCATGGTCTGGTCGGACGGCATGGCATGCTCCGGGCTTGGGGGCGACGCGACGCGATGCGGATGCTAGACAACCTCGCATGAGAAGAGCCTGGCATGAACGACCGTAGCGCAGGCCAGGAGCCGCGTCCCGCGGCCAGGACGCCGCGGCGGCCGCGGTTCCGCTTCATGCGCCGCCTGGCCGGCGCCGGGCTCGCGGTCGTGCTGCTGTCGGTCAGCGCCGTCGGCTTCGTGATCTGGCGCAAGTACGAGGTGCTGTCGGCGGGCATGCCGACGGTGGGCGGCCTGCGCGACTACCAGCCGCCGGTGATGAGCCGGATCTACGCCGGCGACGGCCGCGTGATCGCCGAGCTCGCCGCCGAGCGACGCATCTTCGCGCCCTACGCCGCGATTCCCGACCGGGTGAAGGCGGCGTTCACCTCCGCCGAGGACCAGAACTTCTGGACCCACGGCGGCGTCGACCCGCTGGCCATCCTGCGCGCGGCGGTCACCGACCTGGAGACCATGCATTCCGGGCGGCGGCCGATCGGCGCCTCCACCATCACCCAGCAGGTCGCCAAGATCATGCTGCTGAACTCGAACGTGCTGACCTTCGAGCGCAAGGTAAAGGAGGCGCTGCTGGCGATGCGCATCGAGCAGACCCTGTCCAAGCAGCGCATCCTCGAGATCTACCTCAACGAGATCTACCTCGGCTCCGGCGCCTACGGCATCGCCGCCGCCTCGCAGACCTACTTCAACAAGCCGCTCGACCAGCTCGACGACGCCGAGGCGGCGTTCCTCGGCGCGCTGCCGAAGTCGCCGACCAACTACAACCCGTACCGCTTCCCGGCCGCCGCCCGGGCGCGTCGCGACTGGGTGCTGGGCCGCATGGTCGAGACCCACGCGATCACGGCAGGGGCGGCGCGCGCGGCGATGGCCGAGCCGCTGATCCCGCTCTCGTTCCAGCGCCCCGGGCCGGTGCCCGGATCGGAGTGGTACTCCGAGGAGGTGCGGCGCGAGCTGCTCGACCGCTACGGCCCGGACCAGACCACCCAGGGCGGCCTGGTGGTGCAGACCAGCCTCGACCCGGTGCTGCAGCAGGAGGCGACGCGCGACCTGCGCGAGGGGCTGATGCGCTACGACCGCCAGCACGGCGGCTGGCGCGGCCCGGTCGTGCATATCGAC
>CAXTNB010000104.1:6705-7949 GCA_964245385.1 uncultured Acetobacteraceae bacterium
GGGGCCGGCGCGCTGGCCACGGTGGCGCGGCCGCCCGGCATGCTGCCGGGCTGGCGGCTGGGCATGATCCTGTCCACCGCCACCGCGGGCATCGGCTGGCTGGACCAGGCCGGGGACCCGACCGGCCTCGGCGTGCCGCGCACCGGCACCCTGTCCTGGAACGACTTCGCCTGGATGCGGCAGAGGCGCGAGCCGCGCATCGGCGACGTGGTGATGATCGAGCCCGCCGCCGCCGGGGCGGCGCAGCTGCGCCAGATCCCCGAGGTCGAGGGAGCGATGGTGTCGATGGACCCGCGCACCGGCCGCGTGCTGGCGATGGTGGGCGGCTGGTCGTTCGAGTCCTCGCAGTTCAACCGCGCGACCCAGGCGCTGCGTCAGCCCGGCTCCTCGTTCAAGCCGCTGGTCTACCTCGCGGCGATGCAGCAGGGCGTGTCGCCGGCCGACAAGTTCCTCGACGCGCCGTTCGTCCAAGGCAGCTGGCGTCCGAACAACTACGAGATGACCTATAGCGGCCCGACCACGCTGCACGACGCGCTGCGCGACTCGCTCAACCTGGTGACCATACGGCTGGCCGCGCATATCGGCATGGCCGCGGTCGCCAAGGTGGCGATCGACCTGCACGAGGTCGACGCCATGCCCAAGGTGCTGCCGGCGGCGCTCGGCGCGGTCGAGACCACGGTGCTGCGCGAGGCCGGCGCCTACGCCTGCATCGCCGACGGCGGCCACGAGGTGCTGCCGAGCCTGATCGACATGGTGCAGGACCGCGACGGCCACGTGATCTGGCGTCCGCAGGGCCTGTCCCTGCAGCCCGGCTCCGATCCCGCCCTGCCGCCCGCGCTGGTCGACGGGCGCCGGCAGGTCACCGATCCGGACAGCACGTACCAGGTCGTGCAGATGATGCGCGACGTGATCCTGCACGGCACCGGGGTGCCGGCGGGGCTCGGCATCGACCGGCCGCTCGCCGGCAAGACCGGCACCAGCCAGGACTTCAACGACGCCTGGTTCGCCGGCTTCTCGCCGGACCTGCTGACGGTGGTGTGGATCGGCTTCGACAACCCGCGCAGCCTCGGCGAGAAGGAGGATGGCGGCCACGTCGCCGGGCCGGTGTGGAACCGGTTCATGAAGACGGCGCTGGGCGACAGCCCCAAGATCGAGTTCCGGGTGCCGGACGGCATCTCGCTGGTGCGCTACAACACCGGCCGCGGCAGCACCGGCGACGGCTTCAAGCCGGGGGAGGGGCCGGG
>CAXTNB010000104.1:7959-8246 GCA_964245385.1 uncultured Acetobacteraceae bacterium
GCGCGGAGTCGCTGGGGCCGCAGGATACCGGGGCCGAGAACGTGCCCGACACCGAGACCGAGATGGCCGCCAGCGCCCCGGGTGCGGCACCGGTCTCGACCACCTCGGTCGACCCGTCCAACCCCGGCCTCGCCTCGCCGGCGAACGCGTCGCAGCCGGGCCGGACGCCGTTCGGGGCGCCGCCGGCGGTGCTGGCGGGCGCGTCGGCCCGGCCGCCGCCGCCGCCGCACGGTGCGGGAGGTGACATCCGCATGGGCGGGCTGTATTGACGCCGCACCCTCCGCCTT
>CAXTNB010000105.1:0-5103 GCA_964245385.1 uncultured Acetobacteraceae bacterium
CCGCCGTCGTAGCGCTTCCAGGTGCGGAAGTCGCGGAAGATGCGGGTGTAGGCGATCGAGTGGCCGTCCGGCCCGTAGCTGATGAAGCCGGCGCGATCCAGCGGCAGCTGCGTCGCCAGTCCCCCCGACACCGGCACCATGAACGGCAGCGAGATCCAGCTGTTCCAGGCGCGCGCGCGCGACAGGAAGACGACGTTGCGCGAGTCCGGGGTCCAGGTCACCACCATGTTGTCCGGACCCCAGCGGGTCGGCGCGCGCGGCACGATGTCGGAGTGCGCGGTCAGCCGGCGCGCCGGGCCGCCGGCGGCGGGGATGACGTAGACGTCCTGGTTGCCCTGGTAGTGCGCGGTGAAGGCGATCCAGCGGCCGTCCGGCGAGTAGCGCGGCATCAGGTCCTGGCCGGCGTCGGCGGTGAGCCGGCGCGCCGTGCCGCCGCTGCGGTCCACCACCCAGAGGTTGCCGTGGGCCACGAACGCGACCTGGTCGCCGTGCTGGGTGGGAAAGCGCATCAGCACCCGGCCGTCCTGGGGCTGGGTCGCCTCGGTCCGCGGCGCCTGGGCCTTGGCCGCGCCGGTCAGCAGCAGGGAGGCCGCGGCGGCCTTGAGGATGGATCGTCTCATCATGCACTCCAGTCCGGCGCATTCTAGGAAGAACGCGCGCGCAGGCCAGACGGGCCCGGCCGAAAGCTGCCAAAAAGGGGCCTTGCCCGCCGCCGGCACCCTCGCTAGGCGGAGGGCGGATCGCCCGCGATCCGTGGCCATAGGACCCGACCGCATGACGCCGCACCTGAAGCGCCTCGAGAACGAGAGCATCCTGATCCTGCGCGAGGTCGCGGCCGAATCCCGCAACCCGGTCATGCTGTACTCGATCGGCAAGGACTCCGCGGTGATGCTGCACCTAGCGATGAAGGCGTTCTACCCGGGCAAGCCGCCGTTCCCGCTGCTGCACATCGACACCACCTGGAAGTTCCGCGACATGATCCGCTTCCGCGACGAGACCGCGGCGCGGCTCGGCATGACGCTGCTGGTGCACACCAACGCCGACGGCCGCGACCAGGGCATCAACCCGTTCGACCACGGCTCGTCGTACTACACGCACGTGATGAAGACCGAGGCGCTGAAGCAGGCGCTGACCCGGCACGGCTTCGACGCCGCGTTCGGCGGCGCGCGTCGCGACGAGGAGAAGAGCCGGGCCAAGGAGCGCATCCTGTCGTTCCGCGACGCCTCGCACGGCTGGGATCCGAAGAACCAGCGCCCCGAGCTGTGGAACCTCTACAACACGCGGGTGCAGCCGGGCGAGACGATGCGGGCGTTCCCGCTGTCGAACTGGACCGAGCTCGACGTGTGGCAGTACATCCTGGCCGAGCGGGTCGCCATCGTGCCGCTCTACCTCGCCGCGCCCCGGCCGGTGGTGAGGCGCGACGGCATGCTGATCATGGTCGACGACGCGCGCATGCGGCTGCGCCCGGGCGAGGCGCCGGAGACCCGCATGATCCGGTTCCGCACGCTGGGCTGCTATCCGCTGACCGGTGCGGTGGAATCCGAGGCCGACGGGCTGGAGGCGGTCATCGCCGAGATGATGGTCTCGCGCACCTCGGAGCGGCAGGGCCGGGCGATCGACCACGACGAGGCCGGCTCGATGGAGAAGAAGAAGCGCGAGGGCGAGGGATAGTCCTGATGCCGGCCGACGGCGCCTCGCTGTTAGCACCTGGATCCGGGTCGGGCTCGCTGTTGCGATTGCTGATCTGCGGCAGCGTCGATGACGGCAAGTCCACCCTGATCGGGCGCCTGCTCTACGATACCGAGCGCATCCTGCAGGACCAGATGACGGCGCTGGAGAAGGACAGCGCCCGCTTCGGCACCACCGGCGGCGACCTCGACCTCGCGCTGCTGGTCGACGGGCTGGAGGCGGAGCGCGAGCAGGGCATCACCATCGACGTCGCCTACCGCTTCTTCGCCACCGAGCGGCGCTCCTTCATCGTCGCCGACACTCCCGGCCACGAGCAGTACACCCGCAACATGGCGACCGGCGCCTCCACCGCCGACCTCGCCGTGCTGCTGGTCGACGCGCGGCACGGCATCATGACGCAGACCCGGCGGCACGCCTTCATCGCCAACCTGCTCGGCGTGCGCCACCTGGTGCTGGCGGTGAACAAGATCGACCTGGTCGGGTTCGACCGCGACAGGTTCCGCGAGGTGTCGGCGGCGTTCGAGGCGATGGCGGCCGGGTTCGGCTTCGCCAGCCAGCGCGCGATCCCGATCTCGGCGCGCTACGGCGACAACGTCACCGCGGCCAGCGCCAAGCTCGGCTGGTACGAGGGGCCGACGCTGCTGGCGCACCTGGAGCAGGTCGAGACCGGCACGGTGGATCACGCCGCACCGTTCCGCATGCCGGTGCAGTGGATCAGCCGGCCGGACCTCGATTTCCGCGGCTTCGCCGGCACCGTCGCCGGCGGCACCGTGCGCCCGGGCGACGGCGTGGTGGTCGCGGGATCGGGGCGGCAGAGCACGGTGCGCCGGATCGTCAGCCACGACGGCGACCTGCCGCGCGCGGTCAGCGGCGACGCGATCACGCTGACGCTCGACGACGCGGTCGACATCTCGCGCGGCGACGTGCTGGCCGCACCGGACTCGCGCCCGGAGGTGTCGGACCAGCTCGCCGCGCACATCGTCTGGATGGACGAGGCGCCGCTGCTGCCCGGCCGGTCCTACCTGCTCAAGATCGGCACCCGCACGGTGAGCGCCTCGGTCAGCGCGCTCAAGCACAAGGTCGACATCAACAGCTTCGAGCACCTCGCCGCGCGCGAGCTCAGGCTCAACGAGATCGGCGCCTGCAACCTGTCGCTGAGTGCCGCCGTGGCGTTCGAGCCGTACGCGCAGAACCGCACCCTGGGCGCCTTCATCCTGATCGACCGGCTGAACAACCGCACCGTCGGCGCCGGCATGATCGAGTTCGGGCTGCGCCGCGCCACCAACATCCACCGCCAGGCCACCAGCGTGAGCAAGCAGGGCCGCGCGGCACTCAACGCGCAGAAGCCCGCACTGCTCTGGTTCACCGGCCTGTCGGGCTCGGGCAAGTCGAGCGTCTCCAACCTGGTCGAGGCGGCGCTGCACGCGCAGGGACATCGCACCTACCTGCTCGACGGCGACAACGTGCGGCACGGGCTGAGCCGCGACCTGGGCTTCAGCGACGCCGACCGGGTGGAGAACATCCGCCGCGTCGGCGAGGTGGCGAAGCTGTTCGTCGATGCCGGCATGATCGTGCTGGCCTCGTTCATCTCGCCGTTCCGCGCCGAGCGGCGGATGGTGCGCGACATGCTGGAGCCCGGCGAGTTCATCGAGGTGTTCGTCGACACGCCGCTGGAGCTCTGCAAGGCCCGCGACTCCAAGGGGCTGTACCGCAAGGCGATGGCCGGGGAGATCCGCCACTTCACCGGCATCGACTCGCCCTACGAGGCGCCGGAACAGCCGGAGCTGCTGCTGGAAGGTGCGAGCGCCTCGGTGCGGTCGATGGCCGAGCGCGTGCTCGACCTGCTGCGCGTGCGCGGCATCATCGGGATCGCCCCGGCAGACCCTGCCGCTTGAGGCCGCCACCTCCGGCGGCCGCCGGCCTGAAGCGCTCGCTCGACCTGCCGATGGTGTTCTGCCTGGCACTCAAGCAGGTGATCGGCGGCGGCGTCATGGTGCTGACCGGCACCGCGATCGGCCTGGCCGGCGCGGGTGCCGGCCTCGCCTACCTGCTCGCCTGCGCGGTGGTGCTGCTGGTGAGCCTGCCCTACGCCGTGCTCGGCGCCGCGGTGCCGACCAGCGGCAGCCTGTATCGCTGGCCGGCGCGCTTCATCGGGCCGGCCGCCGGCTTCCTCGGGTTCTGGATGGTGCTCGGCACCCACGTCAGCCTCGCCGCCTACGCCGCCACCTTCGGCGCCACGCTGCACGCGCTGCTGCCGGCGGTGCCGGCGCGGCCGGCGGGGCTCGCGGCACTCGCCCTGGTGCTGACGCTCAACCTCCTGGGTGCCGCGGTCTCGGCCCGCGTCGGCGTCCTGATCACGCTCGCGGTGGCGCTGGCGCTGGTCGGCCTCGCGATCGCGGGCCTGCCCGAGATCGAGCCGCGGCGCCTCGCCGAGCTGCTGCCGCACGGCTGGCACGGCCTGCTCGCCGCCGCGGCGCTGCTGACCTTCCCGATCAGCGGCGCCACCCTGGTCTCCGAGCTGGGCGGCGAGATGCGCCGGCCGGCGCGCGACATCCCGGTCGCGATCCTGGGCGCCACGGCGCTCGCCGCCCTGCTCTACGTCGCGGTGACGCTGGTCGCCGCCGGGCTGCCGGACGGGCGCCTCGCCGGTCCCCGCTCGCTCAACGCCGTGGCGCAGGCGGTGATGCGCCCCGGCGGCTTCCTGCTGTTCGGCCTCGGCACCGGCATCGTCAGCATGCTCGGCATCATGAACGCGCACATGCTGTGGGGCAGCCGCAGCGTGCTCATGGTCTGCCGCGACGGCTGGCTGCCGACCCGGTTCGGCCGGCCCAACCGCGCCGGCGCGCCGAGCTGGCCGCTGCTGCTGCTGGCGACCATCGGCGCGACGCCGGTGCTGGCCGGCTTCGACGTCACCACCATCATCCGGATCAGCGCGCTCGGCGCCGCGGGCTCGGCGATCCTCTCGGTCGCCTGCGCGCCGCTCTACGCGCGCCGCGATCCGGTGGCCTACGCCGCCTCGCCCCTCCCCGTGCCTCGCCCGGTCCTGCTGGCCGCCTCGCTGGCGGCGGTCGCCTCGCAGCTCGCCAGCATCGCCGTGCTGCTCGGCGACCTGCCGGTCCGGCTGACCCTGCTCTGGCTCGGCTGGCTGGCGCTGGGGCTCGGGATCGTCTCGCTGCGCCGCCGCCTGGTGTCCCTGGCGCCGGGCTAGAGCATCATCCGATCGAACGGAACCGTTTGATCGGATAAAGATGCTCGTCAAAACAACAGGCTAGAGCATCATCCGCGAGCCCGTGCGATCGGATCATGCTCTAGCGGGGTGGAGGAGCAGGGGCGGGGGGTGGGCGTTGACCGCCCCGGCCCGGCGCGCCCGCCGGCCGGTGTCGTTCGGATGGTTCACCCCATCCGTGACGGGCA
>CAXTNB010000105.1:5113-8236 GCA_964245385.1 uncultured Acetobacteraceae bacterium
TGGAGGAGCAGGCAAGGGCTCTGCCCTTGACCCGCCGGGGCCGGCGGCCCCGGACCCCGATCCATCGAGCGTCGGGGTGGCCCGTTCCCGCGTGATCAGGTCGATGAAGGCTCGCAACGGAGCCGGCATGAACCGGTTGGAGAAGTAGAGCCGGGGCCCCTCGAAACCGGCCCACCACTCCGGCAGGACCGCTCGAAGTTCGCCGCGCCGCAAGTACGGGTCGAGCCAGTTCTCGAACGTGTAGATGATGCCGCGCCCGGCACGCGCCAGCTCGATCGCGGCCGCGGCGGCATCCACGCCGACGATCAGGCGGCCCGCCGGATTGAGGGTCACCGTCTCGTCGCCGCGCTCGAAGCTCCAGTCGACGAGCGCCCCGCTGGAGAAGCGGAGCCGGACGCAGTCGTGGTCGAGCAGGTCGTGCGGCCGCAGCGGGACCCCGCGCCGGCTCAGGTAGGAGGGCGCCGCGGCCAGCGCCGCCCGCTGGAACGGCGGTCCGATCGGCACCGCGATCACGTCCTGTGCCAGGTGCTCGCCGTAGCGGATCCCGGCGTCGCACCCCGCCGCCGTGACGTCGACGAGCCGGTCCTCCACCATGATCTCGACCCGCACCTCGGGATGGGTCAGGAGGAAGCGGTCGATCAGGGGCGGCAGGATGTCGACCATCACCGCGCCGGTCACGTTCAGCTTCAGAAGCCCCCGCACCTCGCGCTGGGAACTCGCGGCGTCGTGCAGCGCGGCGCGCGTCTCGACGAGGAGCGGCGCGATGCGGTTCGCGAGCCCGCGGCCGGCCTCGGTCGGCACGACGCTGCGCGTGGTGCGGATCAGCAGCGGCACGCCGAGCCGGCTCTCCAGCTGCACGATCTTGTCGCTCACGGTCGAAGGCGAGAGGCCCAGCCGCTTCGCCGCGGCGCGGAAGCCGCGCGTCTCGCACACCGTCAGGAAGACGGACAGGTCATCCAGGCCAAGCACATCGTCACTGTTCGCCACGGCGATCAGTCCATCCGGTCCGCCGTCGATTAACAGACCCTGCGCGACGGCGCTACGGATAGCGGCCGGGACGCGAGCCGCCCCGGCCTCGACAGGTCACGGGAGCTCCAGATGGACAGCGACAGCGTTCTCATCACCGGCGCCAACAAGGGCATCGGCTACGAGACCGCCCGCCAGCTCGGCGGCCTGGGCTACCGGATCTGGCTCGGAAGCCGCGACGATGCGCGCGGCAGGGTGGCCGCGGCGCAGCTGGCCGGAGAGGGTCACGATGTCCGGGTCCTGTCGATCGACGTCACCAGCGATGCCAGCGTCCGGGCCGCCGCCGCCCGGGTTCAGCGAGAGGACGGGAGCCTCCACGTGCTGGTCAACAACGCCGGCATCCTGGGCGGACAGCCGACGACGCCTGGTCAGCAGGCGGTCGGCGAGATCCGGGACGTCTACGAGACCAACGTGTTCGGCGCGATACGGGTGACACAGGCGTTCCTGCCGCTGCTCAGATCCGCAGCGGGCGCCAACATCGTCATGGTCAGCAGCGGCCTGGGCTCGCTCGGCTGGCTGTCCGATCCGGATAACCGGTTCTACGGCGTCAACATCCTCGGCTACAACAGCTCGAAGTCGGCACTCAACGCCGTGACGCTGTGCTTCGCCAAGGAGCTCGCCCCGGTCGGCATCAAGGTGAATGCGGCCGATCCGGGCTACACCGCGACCGACTTCAACCGTCATTCCGGCGACCGGACGGTAGCACAGGCCGCCGCCGGCATCGTCTGGTTGGCCTGCCTGGATGCGGCTGGCCCGACCGGCGGCTTCTACTTCGAGCGCGAGCGGGTGCCCTGGTGACCGCCGCTCCGGCCCGGGCGCGCGGCCAGGGATCGCCGCCGGTCCTCCCTGGCGCAATTTCACCGGGCGCTACTTCGCCGGGCGCTACTTCGGCTGTGCGAGAAGCGTCTCGCCGTCCGGGCCCATCTTGATGGTCGGGCCCTTCAGGAAGCTGCTCGGCGGTCTCGCCTGATCGCTCGCCGTCGGCGTGACCGTGGCACTCCAGGTCACGATGTGCTGGCTCGGATCATCGATCCATCGTGTGGACGTGCCGAGGCCGGGCATCAGCCTGCCGCGGCACAGCTTCCGCCTGACGGTGACGACGAAGCTGTCGTCCTTCTCCCGCTCGCCGCCGATGATCGGCGCCGTCCGCGCGACGCCGTTTTCCGCCGGCGGAAACGGCAGATAGTACACTCTGTAGTTGCAAGCCCTCGCCGGGGGCTCATCGACCCGGCGGACGGCCGGAGGGGCAGCGACGGCGGCCGTGATGACGGCGACGGTGAGGGGGATCATGGGAGACCTTGCGACGTCCGTCTCTATAATGAGACCCGTCGTCGGCGGGCGCCAGCTTAATCCGCCCGGTAGCGCCCGGCCTCCCAGGGCCTGTGCGCGGGATCTCGACGATGGCGCGCCCGAGGTCGCCGCGCGTTCGTGGTCCGTCGCCTCAGACTCTCTCCGGCGCGATCGACATCAGGCTGGCATTGCCGCCGGCGGCCGCGGTGTTGACGCTGAGGCTGCGCTCGCGCAGCAGGAACTCCAGCGGATACTCGTCGCCGTCGCGGAGCTGGCGAGACGACAGCGCGAACACCGTGACGATCGGGCCCTCGCGCCGCGACATGCGGACCGAGAAGTCGCGTAGCGCCTCGCCTTCGCCCTCGAACAGGGCGAGCGCGATCGGCCTCTCGCCCGCGGCGTCGGCGTCGCGCCAGTGCGGGCGAAGCGCGCCCGGAAGTGCCTCGAGGAACGCCGCGAAGCCTGACGCCTGCTCGATCACGGCGACGTTGCCGGTCGCCAGCACCGCGGCGAGCTGCAGCGCCAGGCCGTCGCGTGTGCGGGCCCGGCACAGTACCTCTCCGGCCGGACGCAGGCTGTAGCTGTTGCGCTCGCCCACCGGTCCGGCCAGCACCAGCTCGGCCGCCAGCGGACTGCGCGCCGCCAGCGCCCCGGCGCGCGCCGCCAGGCCGCCCTCGCCGCCGGCCTCGAGATGCTCGGCGAGGCGGCGCAGCGCCGCCTCCAGCCGGCGGATCGCGCCGTCATCGGGCGCCGCCGGGTCCTGCTGCCACTGGTCCTGCTGCGCCACCGGCACCCCACACCTGGTTC
>CAXTNB010000106.1:0-8228 GCA_964245385.1 uncultured Acetobacteraceae bacterium
GCTCCTGCTCCTGCTGGCCTGCCTGATGCCGACGCTGTCCGGCTGCGCGGGTCGCCGCGAGACCGCCGCTGCGGCGAAGGGGCACGAGGCGGATCGTCGGCTGGTGCCGCCGGACCTGGTCTGGACGCTTCCCGGCGGGGCGAGCATCCCGGTGCGGGCTTGGCTCCCGGCGGGGCCGCCGCGCGCCGTGGTGCTGGCGCTGCACGGCATCAACGACAGCCGCGACGCCTGGGAGCTGCCCGGACCGGTGCTGGCCGGCGACGGGATCGCGCTCTACGCGGCGGACCAGCGCGGCTTCGGGGGCGCGCCCGGGCGCGGGCACTGGCCGGGGACGGACCAGCTGGTGGACGACGCGGCGGCGATGGTGCGCCTGCTCGCGGCCGCGAACCCGGGGTCGCCGCTCTACGTCATGGGCGAGAGCATGGGCGGCGCGGTGGCGATGTGCCTCGCGGCGCGGCCGGATCCGCTGCCGGTGGCGGGCTACGTGCTGCTGGCGCCGGCGGTGTGGAGCAGCGACCAGATGAGCCCGCTGATGACCGGCTCGCTGTGGACGGCGGCGGAGCTGCTGCCGGACTGGCAGCTCACCGGGCGGGAGCTGCCGCTGCACGTGCAGGCGAGCGACAACCTCGACGCGCTGTACCGGCTGTCGTACGACCCGCTGACGCTGAAGGGCACGCGCACCAGCGAGCTGCGCGGGCTGGTCTCGCTGATGACGCGCGCGGCGGCCGCGGCGCCGAAGCTGCACGGCGCCGTGCTGGTGGCCTACGGCGCGCATGACGAGCTGGTGCCGCAGTCGGCGATGGCCGCGACCTGGAGCCGGCTGCCTCACGAGGCGAGACGGGCCTTCTATCCCGAGGGCTACCACCTGCTGATGCGCGACCGAAACCGCGAGGCGGTGATCGACGACGTGGCGAGCTGGATCGACGACCCGCGGCGTGCCCTGCCCTCGGGGGCGGACGTGGCGCAGGCCGCCTGGCTGGCGGGGCGCTCCTGGCAGGCGAAGGTGCCGGTGTGGCTGCCGGCCGGCCTCGACGGGCTGGTGCCCGACGGCGGCGACGGGGTCGACTGATGCCCGGAGCTGGGCCTTGGCACGGGGTAGTGATCAGGCTATGCACGGCACCCTGGACCCGTAGCTCAGCTGGATAGAGCGTCGCCCTCCGAAGGCGAAGGCCGAAGGTTCGAATCCTTTCGGGTCCGCCAGAGTAACGAACAATTCAGGATCTCGGCGCCGGCTGCCCTCGATCTTTCTGCGCCGCCTCGGCTTTCAGCGAGGCGTGGTCAAGGCGAGGTTCCACGGAACAGGGACGACATCATCATGAGCGAAAACGTTACAGCCTTAGGCAGTCAACTTCGCGAGCCGCTGGTTCCGATGCGCAACGGGATCGAGAAGCAGCCGCTGAGACCCGACACCCACATCGTCGTCAAGCAGCATGGCGAGGGCTCGAGCCTGCTCTGTCCGCGCTGCGGCAACAACTACCTGCATCATCGCGGTGTCGCCGCCTTCGACCGCAGCGAGGATGCCGAGACGGTGCTGAAGACGAGCGTCGAGGTCGGCAAGACGACCGTGCAGCTGGTGGCGCAGGCCGATTCCGGCAACCCGAGCATGCGGCGCGACGGCCTGGTGATCCAGTTCTGGTGCGAGAACTGCGGCGGCGGCGACGACGGCAGCAGCGTCATCGAGCTGACGCTGGCCCAGCACAAGGGCGAGACCGAGGTGGCCTGGCGGTTCACGCCGCTGGACGGCATCCGGGTGAAGAACGCCGGCTGAGACGTCCGCATCGGCGGCTCGCTCGGGCGGCCTGAACGGCTAGCGCGTCAAGCGCGCCGGCGGCGGAAATCCCGTCGGTGCTCGCCTTGCCGGATGCCGGCCTCGGCCGTGCGCGACGGGTGCGCCCGCCCGGCGCCGCGCCGCGGCGGCCGCACGATCGGCCCGCGCCGTGCCCGCGGGGCGATCCCCGACCCTGCCGCATTGCCTCCCGCAGCTTGATCCTCCGCTCCGCGGCACCGCCGGAGCTTGTGCCGGCCCTCGTCGTGCGGCATCACTCTTCATCATCTTCTAGGGGAACGCACGGGCATGGCAGGGACCTACCTCATCACCGGCGGCGCGGGCTTCATCGGACGCTACCTGTGTGAGGACCTGCTGGCGCACGGCCACCGCGTGCGCGTCCTCGACGCCCTGATCGATCAGGTGCACGGGCCGGCCGCGCGCCAGCTGCCGGCGCAGGTCGCGGCCGAGGTCGAGTTCGTCCACGGCGACATCCGCGACGCGGCGGCGGTCGACGAGGCCCTGCTCGGCGCCGACGGCGTGTTCCACCTCGCCGCCGAGGTCGGGGTCGGGCAGAGCATGTACGAGATCGCCCGCTACGTCGGGGTGAACGACCTCGGCACCGCGGTGCTGCTGGAGCGGCTGGTGGCGCGGCCGGTGCGACGGCTGGTGGTGGCGTCCTCGATGAGCGTCTACGGCGAGGGGATGTATGCCCGGCCCGACGGCAGCGAGCACGGTCACGTGCGCCGCGTGCTGGACGGCTCCACGCGCTGGGACCCGACCGACGGCGACGGTGCGGCACTGTCGCCGCGTCCCACCGACGAGACCAAGCCGGTGGATCTGGCCTCGGTCTACGCCGTCACCAAGTTCGTCCAGGAGCGCAACAGCCTCATCGTCGCGCGTGCCTACGGCATGGAGGCGGTGGCGCTGCGCCTGTTCAACGTGTTCGGACCGGGCCAGGCGCTGTCCAATCCCTATACCGGCGTGCTGGCGAATTTCGGCGCGCGGCTGCTGAACGGCCAGTCGCCGCTGGTGTTCGAGGACGGCAGGCAGAAGCGCGACTTCGTGCACGTCCGCGACGTCGCGCGCGCCTTTCGCCTGGCGATGGAGCGCCCCGAGGCGGCAGGCCACGTCATCAATATCGGCAGCGGTCGCTCGTACACGATCGGCCGGATCGCGGAGATGCTCGCGGGAGCCATGCAGGTGCCCGAGCTGGCGCCGCGCCTGCTCGGCAAGGCGCGCGCCGGCGATATCCGACATTGCTTCGCCGACATCGGCAAGGCGCGCGCGCTGCTCGGCTTCGTCCCCGAGCATCTGCTCGAGGACACGCTCGACGAGGCGGCGGCCTGGATACGCAGCTCGGACGCCACCGATCGCGGCGAGCACGCCAGGAAGCAGCTCGAGGCGCGCGGGCTGATGGCATGAAGCGGGTGGAGACAGGCTCGGCCGCGTGCCCGGCTCCGGCACGTGCCTTCGGTTTCGTCGAATGGTTCCGCGTCGGCGAGTACGAGCGCGCGCGGCAGGCGGTCGCCGGGATGAAGGCGGCCGGCGCCACCTACCTGCGCACCCACCTGTCGTGGGCGGAACATCAGGCGCCGGGCGGCGAGGCCTGGTACGACTGGCTGATCCCGACGCTGGGCGAGGCGTTCGACCTGCTGCCCTGCGTGCACTACACCCCGCCCTCGCTGTCGCGCAACGGACGCTCCTCCGGCGCGCCGCGGCGGCTCGCCGACTATGCCGACTTCATCGACACCGTGCTGAGCCGCTACGGCGCGCATTTCCATACCCTCGAGCTGTGGAACGAGCCCAACAACCTGCTCGACTGGGACTGGCGCGAGGACCACGACTGGCTGCTGTTCTGCGAGATGGTCGGCGGCGCCGCATACTGGGCGAGGCAACGCGGCTGGAACGTGGTGCTGGCCGGTCCGTGCCCGTTCGATGCGTACTGGCTGGAGCTGATGGGGCAGCGCGGCGTGCTGGCGACCGTCTCGGCGGTCGGGCTGCACGGCTTCCCGGGAACCTGGGACAGCCGCGCCAACAACTGGCTCGGCTTCGAGGCGCACGTCGCGGAGATGCGCTCGGTGCTGGACCGTCATAATCCGCAGGCGCGGATCTGGCTGACCGAGACCGGATATTCCACCTGGCGACGCGATGAGGCGACGCAGGTGCAACGTTTCCGCGAGGCCTTGGCGGCACCGGTCGAGCGCATGTACTGGTACGGCTGGCAGGATCTGGCGTCGACCGTGCCGACCCAGGAAGGCCTCAACTTCGATGTCCGGCACTACCATCTCGGCGTGACCGATGCCGAGGGACGGCCGAAGCTGCTGCGCCGGCTGCTCGAGGCGGGGGGTCCCGGGGCCGTCACGCACGCGGCCCTGGCGGCGCCGTCGCTGCCGCGCCGGGCGGCCCCGGTGGTGATCCTCGGCGGCGCCGGCTTCATCGGCAGCAACCTCGCGAAGTCGCTGCTGCAGGACGGCCGCGAGGTGGTGCTGCTCGACAGCCTCAGCCGACCGGGCGTGGAGCGCAACCTCGCGTGGCTGACCGCCCGGCACGGCGAGCGGCTGCATCCCGTCCTCGCCGACATACGCGATGGCGCGGCGCTGCGCGAGGCGGTGACCGGAGCCGCCGCGGTGTTCCACCTGGCGGCCCAGGTCGCGGTGACGTCGAGCCTGCTCGATCCGCGTCACGACTTCTCGGTCAATGCCGAGGGCACGCTGAACGTGCTGGAAGCGATACGGCAGCACGCGCCCGAGGCGCCGGTCGTGTTCGCCAGCACCAACAAGGTCTACGGGCAGCTCGGCGACGTCGCGGTCTCGGACGCGGGCGGAAGCTACCTGCCGCGCGACGAGGCGTTGTGCCGGTTCGGCATCGACGAGACGCGGCCGCTGGATTTCTGCACGCCGTACGGCTGCTCGAAGGGCGTGGCCGACCAGTACGTGCTCGACTACGCGAAGTCGTACGGGCTGCGCAGCGCGGTGCTGCGGATGAGCTGCATCTACGGCCCGCGGCAGTTCGGCACCGAGGACCAGGGATGGATCGCGCATTTCCTGATCCGCGCCCTGCGACGTGAGCCGATCACGATCTTCGGCGACGGCAAGCAGGTGCGCGACGTGCTGCATGTCGACGATGCCGTGCGCGCCTACCGCACCGTGCTCGACCGTATCGACGATGCGCGCGGGCGCGCCTTCAACCTCGGCGGCGGTGCCGCCAACGCGGTCAGCCTGCAGCGCGTGCTGACGGAGATCGCCGTCGTGCTGGGCCACGCGCTCGAGCTGCGCTACGAGCCGTGGCGCGCCGGGGATCAGCCGTACTTCGTCGCCGACACGCGCCGGCTGCAGCTCGCCCTGGGCTGGCGCGCCGCGATCGGCTGGCGCGACGGCCTGCGCGACCTGGCGGACTGGCTGCGCGCCGATCTCGGCCGGCCGGCCGCGGCCGAGATGGTCCGCGAGCGGAGGCTGCTGGCATGAGGGTGGCACTGGTCAACCCGCCGTGGCGCTTCGAGGGCAGCATCTATTTCGGCTGCCGCGAGGCGCACCTGCCGCTCGAGCTCGGCTACGCGCAGGCGCTGCTGCGGGCGGCCGGGCACGAGACGCTGATGCTGGACGGCAACCTGCCGGCGCAGACGACGGAGGCGCTGTGCGAGCAGATCGAGCGCTTCGGCGCCGAGATGACGGTGCTGATGACCGCGCCGACCTACCTGTTCTGGCGCTGCGCGCCGCCGGAGTTGCGCGTGCCGGCGGCGTTCCTGCGCACGCTCGGGCGGCGCGGCGGCCGCACGGTGGCGATCGGGCCGCACGGCTCGGTGACCCCCGGCGTCACCCTGCGCAAGCTGGGCTGCGACCTCGTGGTGCGCGGCGAGAGCGAGGAGGTGATCGCCGCACTCGCCGCGTCGTCCGACTGGTCGCGGGTGGCGTCGGTCGCGTTCCTCGAGGGCGAGGCGGTGCGTGTCAACGGCGCGCCCGCCGCGGGCCGGTTCGTGGACCTGCCGGCGCTGCGCTGGCCGGACGGCTGGATCTCGCGGCACGGGCATCACCATCATCGCTTCGGCAGCACGCCGAGCGGCCTCGGCGCCGAGGTGGAGGCGTCGCGCGGCTGTCCGTACAGCTGCAGCTTCTGCGCCAAGATCGATTTCCGCGACCAGTATCGCCGGCGCGACCTCGGCGTGCTGCTCGACGAGATCGACGGGCTGATCGCCCAGGGCGTCGGCTACCTGTACTTCATCGACGAGATCTTCCTGCCGCAGAAGCCGTTGCTCGACGCGCTGGTGACGCGCGACGTGCAGTTCGGGGTGCAGACCCGCATCGACCTGTGGAAGCCGGAGCTGCTCGAGCTGCTGGGTCGGGCGGGATGCGTCTCGATCGAGGCCGGGATCGAGAGCCTGACCCCGGAGGGGCGCGAGGCGCTGGCCAAGCGCTGCCGGCTGCAGACCGAGGACCTGGCGGCGCTGCTGATCCACGCGCGGCGGCACGTGCCGTTCGTGCAGGCCAACCTGATCGGCATGGAACAGGACGACCCGGCCCTGGTCGCGCACTGGCGCGACGTGCTGATGCAGGGCGGGGTGTGGGCCAACGAGCCGGTGCCGCTCTATCCCTATCCGAGCTCGCCGAGCTACCGGGCGCTGTGGGGCGAGCCCGACGATCTCGCCTGGGAGCGCGCCCACGACCACTACCTGGCGGCGTTCTCGTCTTTCAGCGACATCCAGGACGAGCGTCCGGTGCCGCTGCCGCAGCTGGAAGCGGGTTGCTGCGCGGCGGGATGACGCGGCCGCGTCGCGTGCTGATGACGCTCGACGCCGTGGGCGGGGTGTGGCGCTACGCCGTCGACCTGGCAAGCGGGCTCGACCGTGCGGGCATCGGCTGCGTGCTGGCGGGGGTCGGGCCGCCGCCCGGCGCCGCCGCGACGGGCGGCCTGCCGGACACCGAGCTGGTGTGGACCGGCGAGACGCTGGACTGGATGGCCGAGGACGAGGCGATCCTGGACAGCCTGCCTGACGCCCTGGTCTCGCTGGCGCGCGCGCATCGCTGCGACCTGCTGCACCTCAACCTGCCGTCGCAGGCGGCCGGGCTGCCGAACAGACTGCCGGGTGGTCTGCCGGTGCTGGTGGCGTCGCACTCCTGCGTGCCGACCTGGTGGGATGCGGTGCGGGCGACGCCGCTGCCGCAGCACTGGGCCTGGCAGCGGCGTCGCAACCGTCGCGGCCTGGACCGCGCCGACCACGTGCTGGCGCCGAGCGCCAGCCACGCGGCGGCGCTGGCGCGCAGCTACGGGCCGGTCGAGCGGCTGAGCGTGGTGCGCAACGCGACCGACGGCCCGTGCGACGTCGGCGACAAGGAGCCGTTCGTGCTCGCCGCCGGGCGCTGGTGGGACGAGGCCAAGAACGCCGCGACGCTGGATCGCGCGGCGCGTGCCTCGCCCTGGCCGGTGCGCTTGGCGGGATCGCTGTGCGGCCCGGACGGGCAGCGCGTGCCGGTCCTGCACGCCGAGGCGCTGGGCGCGCTGCCGCCGGCGGCGATGCTCGGGCTGATGCGACGCGCCGCGATCTTCGCGGCAGCCTCGCTGTACGAGCCGTTCGGGCTCGCGGTGCTGGAGGCTGCAGGGCAGGGGGCGGCGCTGGTGCTGTCGGACATCCCGACCTTCCGCGAGCTGTGGGAGGGTGCCGCGCTGTTCGTGCCGGCGATGGATCATGCCGGCTTCGCCGCGGCGATCGCCACCCTGGCGGCGGACGCGGGGCAGCGCCGGGAGCTCGGCCGGCGTGCCGCGCGGATCGCCTGCGGCCTCACCCCGGCGCGCCAGCTCGAGGGGGTGATCGCCGGCTACGGCGAGGCGATGACGCGTGGAGCAGGCTGAGATGCGCTTCGTGCTCTACACGCACTCGCTGCGCTCGGACTGGAACCACGGCAACGCGCATTTCCTGCGCGGCGTGCTGCGCGAGCTCGCCGCGCGCGGCCACCGGACGCTGGCACTCGAACCGGAGGCGGGCTGGAGCCGCAGCCACCTGCTGGCCGACCAGGGACCGGGTGCCCTCGACCGCTTCGAGACGGATTTTCCCGAGCTCGCCACGCGCTGCTACGGGCCCGGCTTCGATCACGGCTCCGTCCTCGCCGACGCCACGGTGGTGATCGTGCACGAGTGGACCGACCCCGCGGTGGTGGCCGAAGTCGGCGCGCTGCGCCGGCGCGGCGGCCGCTTCACCCTGCTGTTCCACGACACCCACCATCGCGGCGTCTCCGACGCCGAGGCGATCCCGGGCCTGGCGCTGGCCGACTACGCCGCCGTGCTGGCGTTCGGCGAGACCCTGCGGGAGCGCTACGAGCGCGCCGGCTGGGGACGCCGCGCCTTCACCTGGCACGAGGCCGCCGATACCCGCCTGTTCCGCCCGATCGACGAGGTGCGCCCGCGGGACGACCTGATCTGGATCGGCAACTGGGGCGACGGCGAGCGCGAGCGCGAGCTCGATACGTTC
>CAXTNB010000107.1:0-1488 GCA_964245385.1 uncultured Acetobacteraceae bacterium
AGATGCTGCGCACGCCGAACTTCGGCCGCAAGTCGCTCAACGAGATCAAGGAGGTGCTCACCTCCATGGGGCTGTCGCTGGGCATGAACGTGCCGACCTGGCCGCCCGAGAACATCGAAGATCTCGCGAAAAGGCTCGACGAGCCGTTCTGACCGCAGCGGCCCGCCGGGCCGACCGAAGCAAGACCACAGGAAGCCTGAACCATGCGTCACGGGGTAGCCGGCCGGAAGCTCGGCGTCACATCGTCCCATCGCCTCGCGATGTTCCGCAACATGGCGGTGGCGCTCATCAAGCATGAGCAGATCACCACCACCCTGCCCAAGGCGAAGGAGCTGCGCCCGGTCGCCGAGAAGCTGATCACGCTGGGCAAGCGCGGCGGGCTGCACGCGCGCCGCCAG
Organism: uncultured Acetobacteraceae bacterium; assembly: GCA_964245385.1. GTDB lineage: Bacteria > Pseudomonadota > Alphaproteobacteria > Acetobacterales > Acetobacteraceae > Lichenicoccus. The sequence goes on from CAXTNB010000107.1 coordinate 399, forward strand.
GCCTACGCGCAGCTGCGCGACGACGTCATCGTGACCAAGCTGTTCTCGACCATCGCCGACCGCTACAAGAGCCGCGCCGGCGGCTACACCCGCGTGCTGCGCGCGGGCATGCGTCACGGCGATGCCGCCGACATGGCGGTGATCGAGCTGATCGACCGCGACGTGTCCGCCAAGGGCCAGGACAGCGGTCCGCGTCCGGTGACCCCCGACTTCGAGGACGGCCTCCAGGCTTAGGCCATACCGGCCGGCCCGCGACCGCGGGAGCCCCGGCCTCCCCGGGAGGGCTGCTCCCCGCGTGACCCTGCAGGTTGCCCTCACCCACCGCACCTCCTACCGCTACGACCGCCTCGTCAGCCTCGGCCCGCAGACCATACGCCTGCGGCCGGCACCGCACGCGCGCACGCCGATCCTGTCCTACGCGCTGAAGATCGAGCCGGACGGCCACTTCCTGAACTGGCAGCAGGATCCGCAGGGCAATTTCCTCGCCCGGGTGGTGTTCCCCGAGCGGGTCGCGCGGGTCGAGGTGACGGTCGACCTCCTGGCCGACATGGCCACCATCAACCCGTTCGACTTCTTCCTCGAACCGCAAGCCGAGCGGTGGCCGTTCGCCTACGACCCGGTGCTGGACGCCGACCTGCTGCCGTTCCGCACGCCGCGGCCGGCCGGCCCGCAGCTGCGCGACCTGCTGCGAGCGCTGCCGCGCGAGACGCAGCCGACCGTGCCGATGCTGATGGCGCTGAACGCGCGGCTCCGCGACCGCGTCGAGTACGTCGTGCGGCTGGAGCCCGGCGTCTGGAGTGCCGACGAGACGCTGGCGCAGGGCCGCGGCTCGTGCCGTGATTCCGCCTGGCTGCTGGTCCAGGTGGCGCGCCATCTCGGCCTCGCGGCACGCTTCGTCTCCGGCTACCTGATCCAGCTCAGGCCAGACCCGGACACGCAGGGCGACGGCGCGCCGGGTGCCGCCGCCGACTTCACCGACCTGCATGCCTGGGCCGAGATCTACCTGCCCGGCGCCGGCTGGGTCGGCTTCGACGTCACCTCCGGCCTGCTCGCCGGCGAGGGCCATATCCCGCTCGCGGCGAGCCCGGAG
>CAXTNB010000107.1:1498-1882 GCA_964245385.1 uncultured Acetobacteraceae bacterium
GCCGCGATCAGCGGATGGGTCGGCCCCTGCGAGACGCAGTTCGATTTCGCCATGGCGGTGACCCGCATCGTCGAGACGCCGCGCAGCACGTCGCCGTACGACGACGCCACCTGGCAGGCGATCCGGGATCGCGGCGAGGCGGTCGACCGGCTGCTCACCGGCTCCGACGTCCGGCTCACCATGGGCGGCGAGCCGACCTTCATCGCCGCCGGCGACCCGGACGCCGAGGAGTGGAACAGCGCCGCCCTCGGGCCGACCAAGCGCCGGCTGGCGGGGCGGCTGATCCGTCGGCTGGCGGCACTGTGGTCGCCGGGTGCCGTGCTGCAGTACGCCCTCGGCAAGCACTATCCCGATGAGCCGCTGCCGCGCTGGGTGCTGCGGGCG
>CAXTNB010000107.1:1892-2185 GCA_964245385.1 uncultured Acetobacteraceae bacterium
TCTCTGGCGCGAGCAGCGGCTGCCGGCCAACGTCGGCGCCGAGCAGGCCCGCCTCGCCGACCCGCTCGAGCGCGCCCGCCTCGCGCGCCTCTACGCCGGCGGCCTCGGCGCGCCCGCCGGCAGCGTGCTGCCGCTGCGACGGGTGCGGCGAAGCGGCCGGCGGATCTGGCAGACCGGGCCCTGGCTGCTTCGCGCCGAGCCGCTGTTCCTGGTGCCGGGCGACGGCCCGATCGGCCTCCGCCTGCCGCTGCAGGGCCTGCCCTGGGCGGATCCGGCGAGCATGGAGCCGGAGG
>CAXTNB010000107.1:2195-8196 GCA_964245385.1 uncultured Acetobacteraceae bacterium
CCCGGGTGGCCGCCCCCGAGCTTTCCGCGGCCGGGCGGGCGCGGCGGGGGGGCGCCCCGGGGCCCCCCACGCCCGCCGATCCCGACGCGACGCCGCCGTCGCCCACCGCCGCCGACGGCGCCGCGGCGGATGGGCAAGATCCCCGCCAGACCGTGCGCACGGCGCTCACCGTGCAGCCGCGCGACGGCCTGCTGCACGTCTTCCTGCCGCCGCTCTACGCGGTGGAGGACTGGCTCGAGCTGGTCGCCGCGATCGAGGCCACCGCGGTCGCGCTCGGCCGCAGGATCATGCTGGAGGGCTACCCGCCGCCCCACGACCCGCGCCTGCAGAGCTTCTCGGTGACCCCGGACCCGGGCGTCATCGAGGTCAACGTGCATCCGTCGGCGAGCTGGGAGCAGCAGGTGCGGCGCACGCGGCAGCTCTACGAGGCGGCGCGGCAGACCGGACTGTGCGCGGAGAAGTTCATGCTCGACGGCCGCCACGTCGGCACCGGCGGCGGCAACCACGTGGTGATGGGCGCGGCGACCGCGGCCGACAGCCCGTTTCTGCGCCGCCCGGACCTGCTCAAGTCGCTGCTCGGCTTCTGGCATAATCATCCGAGCCTGTCCTACCTGTTCTCCGGCCTGTTCATCGGCCCGACCAGCCAGCATCCGCGCCTCGACGAGGCGCGACAGGACAGCGTCGCCGAGCTGGAGATCGCGCTGGCGCAGATCCGGCCCGGCGCCGAGGCGCCTCCCTGGCGGGTCGATCGGCTGCTGCGCAACCTGCTCGCCGACATGACCGGCAACACCCACCGCGCCGAGTTCTGCATCGACAAGCTGTATGCGCCGGAGAGCAGCGCCGGGCGGCTCGGGCTGGTCGAGCTGCGGGCGCTGGAGATGCCGCCGCACCCGCAGATGGCCGCCGCGCAGGCGCTGCTGCTGCGCGCCGCCGTCGCCGCCTTCTGGCAGAACCCGTACCAGCGCCGGCTGGTGCGCTGGGGCACGCGGCTGCACGACGACTTCATGCTGCCGCACTACGTGCACGAGGACCTGCTCGACGCGCTGGAGGACCTCGCCGCCTTCGGCGTCCGGCTCGATCCGGGCTTCTTCGCGCCGCACGAGGCGTTCCGGTTTCCGCTGATCGGCTCGCTGACGCTGCGCGGCATCGAGCTCTCCCTGCATCAGGCGCTGGAACCCTGGCCGGTGCTCGGCGAGATGCCGGGGCTGTCGGGCGGCGCGGTGCGCCACGTCGACACGTCCAACGAGCGCGTGCAGGTGCGGGTGCTGGGTTGGGACGAGGAGCGCTACGTGCTGGCCTGCAACGGCATCGGCGTGCCGCTCGCGGCCCCCGCGCGCGCGGGCGAGCGGATCGCCGGAGTGCGCTTCAAGGCGTGGGATCCGGTGTTCTGCCTGCACCCGACCCTGCCGGCGCAGGCGCCGCTCACCTTCGACGTGTTCGATCGCTGGTCCGGACGGTCGATCGGCGGCATGACGCACCACGTCGCGCACCCCGGCGGCCGCAACTACGAAACGCGTCCGGTCAATGCCAACGAGGCCGAGGCGCGCCGAAGGGTGCGCTTCCAGCCGTTCGGCCACACCCCCGGCGCGATGCCGGAGCCCCGTCTTGAGCGCGGGCTGGAGCTGCCGCGTACGCTGGACCTGCGACGCGCCGGGTCGATCGGAGCTTGTGCGGCGTCTCGATCTGAAATGTAATTACAGGCGACGGGTCCAGCGGCGCCGCGTCCGCGCCGGTCGCCACGCGGTCGCGGCGATACACTCCCGGACGCGTCCGAAGGAGGCTCGACGCATGATCGGTGGTGTCCGGGGAAGGCTTCGTCGGGGCTGGGATCTGGGTCGGTTCTTCGTCCGGCAGCGCGTCTCCGGCTTCGTCGTTCCGTCCGAACCTGAGTTCGACGCCGCCTCCACCCCGGCCTTCACCGACCTGCTGCTGCGGTCGCGGTTCTACCTCGAGTACGGCAGCGGCGGCAGCACCCTGCTCGCGGCGCGCGCCGGCAAGCGTTTCATCTCGGTCGACACCGACCGGTGGTTCCTGCGCGCGGTCGGGCGGGCGATCGGCACGCTGTCGAACGACCAGCGCCTGGTCCACGCCGACATCGGCCTGACCGGACCGTGGGGCAAGCCGCTGCGCAGCCGGACGCCGTCACGGCGTCGGCTGAAGAAGTGGCAGGCCTACGCCGCCACGCCGTGGAAGATCATCCCGCCCGATGACGCACCCGATCTGGTGCTCGTCGACGGGCGGTTCCGCGTCGCCTCGGCGCTGCTGTGCTGCCAGCGGCTGCATGGCGAGCCGCGCGCGCGGATCCTGGTCGACGACTACGCCGAGCGTCCGTCGTACGCGATCATCGAGCGTCACGCCGATCTCATCGGCATGGCCGGCCGGATGGCGATGTTCAGGCCGCGGCCGCGCCCCGACGAGGCGCTTCACCGGACGCTGGTCGAGCATCTGACGGCGTGGGAATGAAGGCGTGCCGCCGCCGCGTCATCGGCCGTAACGCGCGGAGCATGGCGAAAGGGTAAGGGGCTTTGCCCCTTGAACCCCGAGACTTCATGGATCGGGGTCTGGGGCCGCCGGCCCCAGCGGGTCAAGGGCAGAGCCCTTGCCTGCCGTCCGAACCCTGCCGGCGCAGATCGCCTCCGATCTGGCCGATGAACTTGCCCCAGATCATGACAGCTCGGCGTGCGGCGGCCCGCATCCAGCCGATCGATGGCGCGTTGTGCTGTGCGCAAGACGCGCACCATACCGGCGGCGCGGAACCGGAGGAGGATCAGGCATGGTCGACAGCAACCGCATCGAGGGTGCAGCCGAGGACGCGATCGGCAAGGTGCAGGACGGCATGGGGGGCCTGCTGGGCGACGGCGCCGCACAGGCGCGCGGCAAGGCGAGGCAGGTGGCGGGACAGGCGCAGGGCTTCTACGGCGAGGCGCTGGACACCGCGCGCGACTTCACCGCCGATCAACCGCTGATCGCGATCCTGGTCGCGAGCCTGCTCGGCTTCATCGTCGTCGGCATCTTCGCGCGCCGCTGATCCTGCGGCGGCCCCGCCCGTGACGCATCGACGTCGCGGGCCCACTCGACCCAGCCGGAGTTCACCCCATGCTCAAGCTCGCCCTGCTGTTCCTCGTGATCTCCATCATCGCCGGCATCTTCGGCTTCGGCGGCGTCTCCGCCGCCTCGGCGGGTATCGCCAAGATCCTGTTCTTCATCTGCATCGTGGTGTTTCTGCTGTTCCTGGTGCTCGGCGTGATGGCCGGCAAGGCCATCTTCTAGAGCCTCAGGCGCGAACGGGGCGCGTCCGTACGGCCGGAGCGCGCCCCGCGGTCGGATCGCCCGACCGGTCCGGGGGCGCTCGATCAGACCGAGACGGTGCCCTCGTCCGGCAGCTGCCCGTTCGGCGTCATGCCGTGCACCGCGTTGGGCAGGTGCTGGCTGAGCTGCGACAGGAAGTCGTTCGGCTCCATGCCGGCCTGGCTCGCCATGTTCTGCACCTGATCCTGGCCGAACACGCCCTGCAGCTGCTGCGGCGACACCGGCTGGTTCGGTCCGTTGCCGACCCATGACTGGGCGATATGGCCGAGGCCGGCCTGCTCGAAGTTCTGCAGCAGGCCGCCGAGACCGCCGCCCATTCCTGCGCCAGCCATGCCCTGGCTTGGCACACCGCTCGGCACGCCCTGGCCCATCATGCCGCCGCCCATGCCCTGGCCGCCGCCGCCGAGCATGTTCATCAGCACGCCGCCCATCGGGGAGGCGCTGCCTCCGGCGCCTCCCATGAGGCCGCCGATCACCGAATCCAGAATACCCATGATGATTTCCTTCCGTTGGATGCCGGGGTCTAGGTCCCCGCGATGTGCTCGCGGACCGTCCCAGGTCCGCGTCCGTGACGCGGTGCGGCGAATCGCACCGCGCCGTGCTAGGCAGGAGTCGTGACGGCGCGCCGTCGTGGCGGCGGCGGAACCCGATCGGCCGCCGCTTCGGCATCGTCCTCGACACGTGGCGCCGCCTCGACGAGGTTCCGATGCCGTGCGCAACGGTCAGGAGTTCGTGGAGTTCTGCCTGATCGGTGATTTGCCTGCAGCGGCAGCTCATGCACAAAGGCGTGGCCGCCCCGCGGCCGGCTCAGCTAGGATCCCGCGTGGCTGCCTTGCGATACCGCTCCACCGTCGCCCGCCCGCCTCGCCTGCCGCCGCCGCGCAATGTGCCGGCTGGACGGCCCCGGCCACCCGGCCGCTCGATCGTAACTCCATGCTCTCGGCACTGACCCTCGTCGTCGCGACGCTGCTGCTCGTCCTGGTGCGGCAGGATGCGTTCGAGGTGATGCTGCTGCCGCGCCGCGTGCAGCGGCGCTTCCGCCTGACCCGGCTCTACTTCAGGACGAGCTGGATCGCCTGGAGCGCCGTCGCCGGCCGCCTCCCGGCGGGCGTCGGCCGCGAGCGCGTGCTCGGCGTGTTCGGCGCCCTGTCCATGGTGGTGCTGTTCGCGCTCTGGGCCGGCACCCTGGTCCTCGCGTTCGGCCTGCTCGACTGGGTGCTGCAGGGGCGCGGTCCCGGCGCCGGCTCGCCGCTGACGACGCAGCTCTACATGAGCGGCGTCACCTTCTTCACCCTCGGCTACGGCGACGTGGTGCCGCGGACCGGCACCGCGCGCGCGCTCTCGGTGTTCGAGGCCGGCACCGGCATCGGCTTCATCGCGGTCGTCATCGGCTACCTGCCGGTGCTCTACCAGCTGTTCTCCAGGCGGGAGGCCCACGTGATCCAGCTCGACGCGCGGGCCGGATCGCCGCCCACGGCATCCACCATGCTGATCCGGCACGTCGAGGGCAACGGCCTGGCCAAGCTGGACGAGCTGCTGCGGGAGTGGGAGATCTGGGGGTCGGAGCTGCTGGAGAGCCACCTCTCCTACCCGATGCTGGTGTATTATCGCTCGCAGCACGACAACCAGTCCTGGCTGGCGGCGATTACCGCGGTGATGGATACGTGCGCGCTGATCCTCGTGGGCGTCGAGGCCCTGCCGCCGCTGCAGGCGCGCATGACCTTCACCATGGCACGCCAGGTGGTGGTGGAGATGGCGCGCTCGCTGGGCGTCAGGCCGTCGCGCTACGACGGCGGCGACCGGATGCCGCCCCAGGACTACGCCCGCATGGAGGCGCTGTTCGCCGATGCCGGGCTGAGCTGGAGCGGCGGCCCGGACGCCCAGGAGATCCTGGTCGCGCTGCGCGCCACCTACGAGCCCCTGCTGGACGGGCTCGGCGCGGCGCTGCTGCTGCCGCTGCCCGGCTGGCTCCCGGCGCACGACGCCGCCGACCACTGGCAGGGCGGCCATCGCGGCCTGATCGCCAGCCGCCTGATCGAGCAGCTCTCCGACCGCTCCGGCGCGGCACTGCCGCGGCCGGGACGCGGCACGCTGTCGCAGCGCCTGCGGGCGCGTCTGAACCAGGAATGATCGTGCCGCCGCCCATGGATCACCCTCCGCCGGAGCCGGAACCCTCGGCGCGGGAGCGCCTGCTCGAGGCGCTGCTGCGCAGCGCCGTCGACTACGCGATCATCGGCACCGACCCGGCCGGCCTGGTGACGGTCTGGAACGAGGGGGCGCGGCGCCTGCTGCGCTGGACCGAGGCGGAGATGATCGGGCAGCCGGCGCACCTGTTCTTCACCCCGGAGGACCAGGACCGCGGCGTGCCGGAGGCGGAGCTGCGGACCGCCCTGCGCGACGGGCGCAGCGCCGACGAGCGCTGGCACCAGCGCCGCGACGGCTCGCGCTTCTGGGGCAGCGGCGAGATGATGCCGGTGCGCGACCAGGCGGGGACGGTCACGGGCTTCATCAAGATCGTGCGCGACCGCACCGCGCAGCGCCTGGCCAACGAGCGGCACCGGGCGGACGCGGAGTTCCTGCGCAGCGTGCTCGCGGCGTCCGGCGACTGCATCAAGGTGCTCGATCTCGACGCCAACCTCGTCTTCATGAACGAGGGCGGCCAGCGCCTGATGGAGGTGAGCGACTTCAACGC
>CAXTNB010000108.1:0-8127 GCA_964245385.1 uncultured Acetobacteraceae bacterium
TCGGCGGTGATGTTCCTGCTCAGTTCTCGGACCTCGTGTCGGTCCCGAGGATTGGGACCCATCGCACCCCGCCGCCTCCGGCCGAACGGTATCTGGGGCACCAGCCAGCCTGGAGAGCCTGACTACGAGGATGGTCGATGCGAGGCGGTCAGGCGGTCACTGGCTGTGGATGAACCCGAGGAAGCAGGAACACAGCTCCGGCTCCCCTATCCGCGGGCCAGGGCGCATCAGTCGCACAGGATCGAAGCGCCTACGCCGGGCGCTTCACATGTGCTCGCTGAGTAGCAAGCGCCGCATCCGGCCCTGCGCGCGTTCGTCCGGTTTGCCGAACGACGGTTGAACGGGAACAGCATGGGCTTCCCACAAGCCATGGGAGACGAGAGTAGCCGGACCGTGGAGTTGAAGTCTTTACCGCCCTCGCCAGCTTGATGTAGCCTCTGGGCGTCGCGAAAAACGGCTGCTTACGGTTAGCGTTTACGCTCCGTGGACCGCCACGTACACGCAGACCATGCGCACGCATTGTTTGCCAGCGTCTCCGAAAACAATCGCCAGCGTCGACGGACGCTGTCGTGACGCCTGGAGCGCGAGCATGGAAAAGGTGATCGGCATCATCGGCGCCGGCCTCGGCGGTCTGACACTCGCCCGCGTCCTGCACCTGCACGGGATCGAAGCGACGATCTACGAGGCGGACGTTTCGCCACAGGCACGGCGGCAAGGCGGCCTACTCGACATACACGAGCATAATGGTCAGCCTGCTCTCAAGGCCGCCGGCCTGTACGAACCCTTCCTCCGTCTCGTTCGCCCCGGCGAGGACGCCAAGCGGATCGTGGATAAGGATGGGACCATCCTGTTCGACAAGGCGGGCGATCACTCGTTCCGACGCCCGGAAGTTGACCGGGGCGAACTTCGCACGATGCTGGTCGAGTCGCTTCCAGATGCGGCGATCCGATGGGGCCACAAGGTCATGTCCCTGGCGCCGACTGGGAATGGCCGGCATGAACTCGCGTTCGCCAACGGGGCGAGATCGACGGTTGATCTGCTTGTCGGCGCGGATGGAGCCTGGTCTAAGGTCCGACCGCTCCTTTCGGACGCCAAGCCGACCTATTCTGGCACCTGCTTCATCGAGATAGCGCTCCCTGCCGACGACGCGCGTCATGAAACGAGCGTGGCGGCGATCGGCACCGGGACGCTGATGGCAGTTGCACCGGGCAAGGGCATCATTGCGCATCGCAACCCCGATGGCACCGTAGCGGGCTACGTGGCGCTGAACGAGCCGGAGGAATGGTTCAGGTCCATCGACTTCAGCGACGCTCGCGCCGGACTGAGCTTCATCGCCGGGAAATTCGCGGGTTGGGCTCCATACCTCACGAGCCTTGTCACGGCCAGCATTGCCGATCCGACACTTCGCCCGATCTACACGTTGCCGGTCGGGCATGAGTGGCCTCGGAGAGGCGGCCTCACGTTGGTTGGGGATGCGGCACATCTCATGTCCCCGTTCGCGGGCGAAGGAGCAAACCTCGCCATGTACGACGGCGCGGAACTTGCCCGAGCAATCATTGCCAGCCCGGGCGACATGGAAGCCGCTCTCGCTGCGTATGAGCGCGCGCTCTTTCCCCGAAGCCGCGAGATCGCCGGCATGTCCGCACGGAACCTCAAGCTGTTCTTCGATGAGACGGCACCTCGCCGTGTGGCCGATCTTTTCAGCCGAGTTGCCTGCATTCGCGCCGAGGATCGATCGCCATAGACACGCCCTTCGCCGCACGTCCTCCCTCGTCCTGAGGAAGACGATGTCCTCGCGGCAGAGCATCCCGTGCCATCGTCGGCCGCTCCATACCGTATACTGAAATTTGCCTCGACGGTGTCGGGTCGAGCTGCTACGTTCCGAGCGGGGACGTCCAGGGATGAGATCACATGGGCATCGACCTCGAAGGTCGCGTCGTCATCGTTGCGGCGACTCTGCCGCTGCATGAGACGAGATCGAGTCGCGAAACTCCGCTGTCACGGAGAGCCCGCCCTGAACCGTAACGTGAAGTCGTAGCTCTTGAGCGGGCTGCGTGACCCGCTGAGCGGTCCAGGGGTCGGCGCGTCAGAGCATAGCCATCGCACGACGTTCCAATCCTGCGCAAGAAAATGTCATGGGAGTAGAGGTTCATGGCTGCGACCAAACGCCGTGCGACCGAGATCTGGTGTTCGAGCCGTGTCTCGTTCCGTCGCATCCTGGGACTGGGTATCTTCCTGGGCCTCGCCGCAACGCCCGCGTTCGCGCAGAAGCTGAACAGCGGCCAAGGGCTCTCGTCGAGCGAGCAGCTCTCGCAGCCGTCCAGCGTGCCGCCGCTGCCCGCGCCCGAGTCGTTGTTTCCAAGCCTCTTTGGCGTCCGTTCCTGGCTCACTGATCACGGCATCGCCGTGCTTGTCGACACGACCAACGAGTTCGGCGCTAATGTCACCGGCGGCGGCGGCCCGGCATCTTATTACGGCGCCGCGACGACGAAGGGTGGCGCCGCATTCGACGGCCAGGTCGGCTTCGAGACGGACGTCAACTGGGAGAAGCTCGCCGGGGTCACTGGATTGTCGACGAACACGATCGTCGTGGCCCGATACGGCGGTGTGCCTTCGAGCGAGCTGATCGGTGATATCTTCAACTCCAACTCCGAGATCTACGGCGCAGGCGGGAACGTGGTCGCTCACCTCGTCCAGTTCTCCGCGCAGGAGACACTCGCCAGCGGACGAGTTCAGATTCAGGTCGGGCGGATCCCGCTCGACGACTACTTCAATTCGTCGCCGCTGTTCTGCAACTACGCGCAGAACACCATCTGCGGCAACCCCAAGGCGTTCAGCGATGATGTCAGCGGACACATCACCTACCCGGACGCAGGGTGGGCGTTGCATCTCCTCCTTGCCTACTCGCAACACTACTACATGCAGACCGGCATCTTCTTCGACCAGTCGAACACGGAGATGTACGGCGAGAACGACCGGTCTGGCTTCACCTTCGACGACTCCTACATCAACGGTGAGACGTTCCCGGTGGAATTCGCCTGGGTGCCAAGTCTCGGCCGCCAACACCTGCCCGGTCACTACAAGGCCGGCTTCGTCTACGACAATGCTTCGTTCTCGGACAACTACTTCTCGATCAATGGCGCCCCCTTCGCGGCGAACGGGCTTTCCCCTCGTCGGGTAAAGGGCAGCACGACCGAGTACTTCCAGGTCGATCAGATGTTGATGAGGAATGGTCCAGGACCGAACCAGGGCCTGATCGTGCTCGCCGGCTACACGCACAACGATCCGGAGACATCCCTGCGGACCGACCAGTTCTATCTTGGTCTACAGGATCAGGGGTTCTGGGCTTATCGCCCGCAGGACCAGATCAACCTCCTGGCGTCACGCCAGACCGTGTCGGGGCTGATCGGGAAGTCGCAGGCCCTGGAGTTCGATGAAGGTCTTCCTCTGTACGACATCTCCGCCGGCGCCAGCGGCATTCAGACCTGGCAGATGACGTTCGAGGCGAACTACGCCATCACCTTGTACCACGGCGTGACCTTCGCCCCGGACTTCCAGTACTACATCCGTCCCAATGCACAGTCGAACCTTCCTGACGCGGCGTTTCTCGGCTTCAAGTCGCATATCGAGATCTTCTGAGCGAGATGGGAAAGGACGTCACGCACCCGAGTTTCCTGACAGGACGCGGAAGAGCGGATGGCACGCGAGCGGGCTTTGCCCCTTGAATTCCATCAAACCTTCCGCATCCTGTTAAGGCGACGGCGAAAGCAGGCTGCCACGACGTCATCGAGGTTGCCTCGAAGCCCGTCGCGACGGTCCGCCGAGCCCTCTCCTACCGCCTGAGCGTGAAGGCGGAAACGTAGCGAGGCGTGTTCGCCTTCGTGATCAGGACGCAGTTGAACAGCTGCTTCTCGTGCGGCACGCCGGTCTTGCCGGTCTTGAGAAACGAGTCGGCCTCATCGACCGCCTTCGCCGAGAAGATGGCGACCGGCTGCAGCACCGTGTACTGGAGTTCACCCGCCTTGATGGCCGTCACGGCATCGGGCGAACCATCGAAGCCGCCGACCTTGATGCTCGACAGCTTGCCCGCCTCCTTCAGCGCCGCGATGGCTCCGAGGGCCATCTCGTCGTTGCCGCTGATCACGCCGACGATGTCGGGATGCGCCTGCAGCAGGTTCTGCATCTTGTCATGCCCCTGCGTCCGGTCCCAGTTCGCCACCTGCGCGCCGACCTTGGTCAGGCCAGGATACTGGCTGAGCACCGTCTCGTAGCCGTTCGAGCGGGTTGCGGCGTTGTTGTCCGATGGCGAGCCGAGCAACTCGACGTAGTTCGCCTTCTGGCCGACATCCTTCACCCAACGCTGCGCCCCGAGTGCGGCACCCTGTGCGTTGTTGGACACCAGCTGAGCTTTCGCCAGGCCTTCCTGGTTGATCTCCGCGTTGACGAGGAACACCGGGATGTTGGCCGCTATGGCTTTCTTGACCGCACCGACCGATCCGCTCGCGTTCGCGGGGTCGAGGATGATCGCGACGGCCCGGTTCGTGATGGCCGTATCGATCAGGTTGCTCTCGGTGTTGGTGTCGCCCTTGGAGGCGCTGACCTTCGCCGTGTACCCCAGCTTCTGCGCCTCGGCGGCGGCGACCTTGCCTTCGGTGAGCCAGTACGGATTGGAGGGGTCGTTGACGATGATCGCCATCAGGCCGCCCGCCGCCTGGGCCGGTGCCAGGGCACCTCCCAGGACAGGCAGGGCGAGCGAGACGGCGGACAGCATCAACAGCGATCTTATCTTCGACACGTGGTTTCTCCCTTGAAAGCGATAGCGAAACATCGTTTGCCGTTCCCGGGCTGGGGTCGGGCGACCTAACCTGGCTGTGGCGTCGGTGTGCGGGCCGCGGCATTCGACGCTGCCCTCGGACGACGCTTATACTGGACAGCGTTGAGCAGCACGGCCAGCACGATGACCGCCCCGGTGAATACCGTCTGCCAGTACGACGAGATGCCGATGATGACCAGTCCGTCGGACAGGAAGCCGATGACGAAGGCACCCAGCAGCGTGCCACGAACATTGCCGCGGCCACCGGTCAGCGCCGCGCCGCCGATGACGACGGCCGCGATGGCTGTCAGCTCGTAGGACAGCCCGGCGGTCGGCCCGGCCGAGGTCAGCTGCGACGACAGGATCAGTCCGGCGGCGGCGGCGCATATCCCGGACAAGACGTAGACCGAGACCTGTACGGTCTTCACCGGAACGCCGGACAGCTCAGCCGCACGCTCGTTGCCGCCGGACGCATAGAGCCAGCGGCCGAAGGCGGTGCGGCTCAGCACCGTGTTGGCCAGCAGCGAGACCACGACCAGCACCACGACACCGATCGGAATGCCGAGCAGGTGGTTGAAGCCGAGCCAGTTGAAGCCGGTGTTCCCCAGTTCCGGCCTGCCGCCGAGATTGTTGTAGGTCAGACCGTTGGTGATCAGCAGCGCCGCCCCACGGGCGACGTACATGACGCCGAGGGTCGCAACAAAAGCCGGAACCTTGAAGCGCGCGACCAGGGTGCCGTTGATCAGGCCTACCAGGCCGCCGAGCATGCATGTCAGGATGACGACGACCCAGATCGGCGGGAACAGCACGATACCGAACGCGTTCAGGGTCACGCCCTGCATCAGGAAGCCGGCGACGACGCCCGCGAGCCCAAGCGTCGAGCCGACCGAAAGATCGATGCCGCCGTTCAGGATGACGAGCAGCATGCCGATCGCCAGGATCCCGAAGATGGCGACGTGGGATGCCATCGTGAGGAAGTTGCCGACCGAGAAATAGTACGGCGACAGGATCGAGAACACGACGATGATCACGATCAGGGCAAAGAAGGCTCGCCCTTCGAGAAGCAGTCGCCCGATCTCGATGTTGCCCAGAGAAGCGAAGGCGCCTCCACGTCCCGGAGGCGTGCGTGTGTCTGGCATGGACGGGCCCTTGGCATGATTGGGTGTCAATGGACGACGGCTTCGCCCGAAGCGGCCATGATGTCTTCCTTCAGGACGTCGGGCCCGAATTCCGCCGAGATCCTGCCCCTGCGCATCACGACGATGCGGTGCGCGACGCTCAGGCATTCCTGCACTTCCGACGTGGTATAGACGACAGCGAGCCCCTGTCTCGCCTTTTCGCCCAGCAGCCGGAAGACCTCGGCCTTGGCGCCGATATCGATGCCGCGGCTGGGCTCGTCCAGCAGGATGGCCTTCGGCTCGGTCGCCAGCATCTTGCCGATGACGCCCGTCTGCTGGTTGCCGCCGGAGAGCGAACCGATTGCCGCCACGCCGCCGGCGGTCTTGATGTGCACGTTGCGTATGGAGCTGTCGATCAACACCCGTTCCCGCGGACGGGAGGTCAGGATCCCTTTGACGAAGGAGCGTATGCTCGCGAGCGACAGGTTCTCGCCGACCGACATCGTCTGCACGAGCCCGTCTCGCTGGCGATCCTCCGGCACCAGGACCAGACCCTTGGCGATGCGCTCGGCGATGCTCAACCCGGCGAGCTGCTGGTTCTCGAGCAGGACGTCGCCGCTCACGATCGGGACGCGTCCGGCAACCGACTCCAGCAGCTCGGTGCGTCCTGCGCCCATGAGGCCGTAGATGCAGACGATCTCGCCGGCGCATACGTCGAGCGACAAGTGCTCTACGACCTGGTTGTGCGACTGCGTCGTGTCGGCGACGCAGACGTCCCGGATCGACAGGGTGACGTCGCCGAACTCGTATCCGGTCGGCGGCGAGCCGCGGTCATAGTGATCGCCGACCATGTTGTGGACGATCCACTGCAGGTCGATATCCTTGGCGATCGCCGTCGCGGTCACCGTGCCGTCGCGCAGGACGACCGCGTAGTCGGTGACCTGCAGCGCCTCTTCCAGGTGATGCGAGATGTAGACGATCGACACGCCGCGGCTGGTCAGGTCGCGTATGACCTTGAACAGCACCTCGACCTCGGCGGCACTCAGCGCCGATGTCGGCTCGTCCATGATGAGGATGCGCGCGTTGACCGACAGGGCGCGGGCGATCTCGACGATCTGCTGCTGGCCGAGACGCAGGTCCGCCACCAGCGTCGAGGGATCGATGTCCTCTTCGAGCTCCGTCATCAGGGCCTGCGTCTGGCGCGCCTCTTCCGCGAAGTCCACGCCGGTGGCGGTGCGCAGCTCGCGACCCAGGAAGATGTTGTCGCGAACGCTGAGGTTCGGCGCCAAGCTCAGCTCCTGGTGGATGATCGAGATGCCGCTGTCCCGCGCCGCCACGGTGGAGGCGAAGGTGACGCGGCGGCCTTCCAGCTCGATGTCGCCGGAGGTCGGCGTCACCACTCCCGACAGGATTTTCATCAGGGTGGATTTTCCGGCGCCGTTCTCGCCGAACAGCGCCGTGACCTTGCCGCGATGGATTTCGAAGTTCACGCCCTTGAGCGCGTGCGTGCTGCCATAGATCTTGGAGATGTTTCGCGCCGACAGCACGACGCTGTCGGGCGGCGGGACGGCAGCGGAAGCCGTGCTCATTGAACGTCCACCTTCACCGGGGTCACCACCCAGCTGCCAGGATCGGTCAGCTGGAACACACCGACGATCGAGAGCATCTTGCCGCTCAGGTGGGCGGCGTCGATCCTCGAGACGACCTGCTGCTTCATTTCCTTGTTCAGGGCGGAGCCGGCGTTCTGGTAGTCGATCTGGTTGTTGAACTGCCCGAACGTGATCGTCCCGGTCGCGTCGCGCAGATCGGTTCCGGTGATCGCGGGCCCGGTCTGGACACTGATATGCACGCTGTCCGGAACGCCCGGGACGGCTACGTCATAGACACCGGAATCCTGGTTGCCCGCCTTGCCCTTGAACCGGACCGAGAATTCCGATCCGGCATCCGCGGCGACGCCGTATTGCTTCTCCGCTGCCGCCTGGTCCCTGGCGATGGCGGCGGCGAGGGTGGCGGCGTCGACGGCGCGGCTTTCCACGGCGGCCTGCACCTTCGGAAACTCGGTGCGACCGTACGCCGGAGGCGAGAAGGTCCCGGGTGCCACGTCCGCCGCCGAACCGATGCGAACGACCTTGGTGTCGAGGGCCATGACGGCGAGCAGGATGATCGCCGCACCCGATGCGAGGGCAAGCTTCATGT
>CAXTNB010000109.1:0-8119 GCA_964245385.1 uncultured Acetobacteraceae bacterium
GCCGAGCTTGAAGGTCACGGTCACCGTCAGCTTGCCGTCGCCGGTGGACTGGCTGCTCAGGTAGAGCATGTTCTCGACGCCGACGATCTGCTGCTCCAGCGGGGTGGCCACCGACTGGCTGATCACCTCGGCCGAGGCGCCGGGATAGCTCGCGGTCACCTGGATGGTCGGCGGCGCGATCTCGGGATACTGCGCCACCGGCAGCACGAAGTAGGCGGCGACGCCGACGATGGTGACGAAGATCGACAGCGCGGTCGCGAAGATCGGCCGGTCGATGAAGAAGTGCGAGAGGCGCACGGCGCGGCTCCTAGCCCTGGCCGGCGGGCACGATGCTGCCCGCCTGCGGCGTGACCCTGGTGCCCGGGCGGGCGCGCATCAGGCCGTTGATGATGACCCGGTCGCTGCCGGACAGGCCCGCGCGTATCACCCGCAGGCCGCCGTCGAGCGGGCCGGTCCCGAGCGGCTTGGGCCCCACGGTGCCGTCGGCGCCGACCGTCATCACCAGCTTCCGCGACTGGTCGGTGACCACCGCCTCGGCGGGCAGCAGCAGGGTGGGCTTCGGCGCCGAGGTGGGCAGGCGCAGCCGGGCGAACTGGCCGGCGGCGATGAACAGGTCGGGGTTGGGCAGGGTGGCGCGGGCGTGGATGGTGCCGCTGCCGCGATCCATCTGGTTGTCGATGAAGTCGAGCGTGCCGCGGCGCGGCCAGCCGCTCTCGTCGCTGAGGCTGGCCTGCACGGTGCGGTCGACGGCGCCGTCGCGCCCGTCGCCGCGCTGCTCCTGCAGGAAGCGCTGATAGGCCAGGTAGTCGCCCTCGCTCATGTCGAAATCGAGGTGGATCGGGTCGAGCGAGACGATGGTGGTCAGCAGCGTCGTGGCACCGCCCTGGCCGCCGGTGATCAGGTTGCCGATCGAGCTGCGATGCATGCTGATCCGCCCGGTCAGGGGTGCGGTGATGCGGCTGAACTCGAGGTTGAGCTGGGCGGCGCGCATCGCCGCGTGGGCCTGATCCAGGGTGGCCTCGGCGGCGCGCTGCAGCTGCACCCGCTGATCCAGCAGCTCGCTGGAGGCGAAGCCGGTCTGGCGGAGTGCCGCGGTGCGTCCGATCTGCTTGTTGGCGAGGTCGAGCCCGGCGGTGGCGGTCAGCATCTGCGCCGTCGCCTGCTCCAGCGCGATCTGGTAGGGCCGCGGATCGATCACGAACAGCAGGTCGCCCTTGTGCACGATCTGGCCGTCGGTGAAGTGGATCTCGGTCAGGTAGCCGCTGACCTGGGCGCGTATCTCGACCGACTCCACCGCCGAGAACTGGCCGCTGAAGCTGGTCCAGCCGGCGAGCGTGCGCTGCAACGGCCGGCTCACCGTCACCGGCGGCGGCGGGGGTGCCGCGGCCGGTGCGTGCGGCGCCGCGTGCAGCCATCCGGGCAGCAGCCCGGGCAGCACGGCGGCGCCGCCGCCCAGCAGCAGCACGAGGGCGATGCCGCCGATCCAGGCGGCGCGGCGGCTGCCGGCGCCACCGGGAGGCAGATCGCGGGAGACGGCGAGGGTGTCCAGCTGACCGGTCATCTTAGGTTCCTGAGCGGGTAGAGGCCGTCGCGGCGACGGCTAGCGGAGAAGCTGCGAGAACAGGATGTCGATGAACTGGCGCAGCGGACGGTCGCCCTTCTCGAGGCGGGCACGCAGCACCGCGCCCTCCCAGGCGTTGAGCACGAAGGTCGCGAGCTGCACCGGATCGACGTCGGAGCGTATCTCGCCGGCGTGCTGCGCCTCGGCGATGCAGGCACCCATGCGCCGGCTCCAGCCGGCCAGGATCGACGAGAGCTTCTGCGAGATGATCTCGCTGTGGTCCGACAGCTCGGCGGCCATGTTGCCGACCAGGCAGCCGCAGGTGAAGCCGATCTGCGCCATGTCGTCCGCGACCTGCTCGAAGTAGCGGCGCAGCCGCTCGCGCGGCGCCAGCCCGGTGTCGCCCAGGATGCGCAGCCGGTCGCAGGTGCCGTCGGACCAGTAGTGCTCGAGTGCCGCGGCGCCGAGCGCCTCCTTGCTCTCGAAATGGTTGTAGAACGAGCCCTTCGGCACCCCGGCGGCGTCGGTGATGTCCTGGACGCTGCAGCCGTTGAAGCCGGACTTGCTGAAGGTCCGCACCCCGGCCTCGAGCAGCCGCTCGCGCACGTCGCTGGATATGCACCGCACCATGGCGCTCAATATGACCGGTCATCTTGGATCTTCAAGGGGCCGCCTGCCTCAGCGGCGGAACTCCGGCCGCAGCGCGCCGTACAGCGCCCGGAAGCGGGCGAGCGGCCGCCGGTAGCCCCGGTGCCGCGCCGGATCGGGCGCGATGACGTCGAGGATGGCGGGCTTCAGGCAGACCGCCTCCGCGGCCTCGCCGGTGAGCGCCAGGCGCGCCAGTCGCGCCGCCCCGAAGGCGGGTCCGGTCTCGCCGCCGGCATGTCGGATCATCGGGATGCCGAGGATGTCGGCGATGATCTGGGTCCAGAACGCGCTGCGCGCCCCGCCGCCGACGATGGACGCCTCGCCGATCGCGGTGCCGGCGCCGGCCAGGCAGTCGAGCGCGTCGGCGAGGCTGCAGGCGACGCCTTCGAGCACCGCCTGCACCAGCCGCGCCGGGGTCGTCGAGGGCGTGAGGCCGAACAGCACGCCGCGCGCCGCGGGATCGTTGTGCGGCGTGCGCTCGCCGCTCAGGTAGGGGAGGAACAGCAGCTCGCCCTCCCCCGCATCCGGTCCGCCGTACTGCGCCTGCGCCTCTGCCAGCAGCGCCGCCGGATCGTCATGGCCGAGCAGGCGCGTCGCCCAGGCGAGCGCGCCGGCGCCGTTCAGCACCGCCGCCGCCTGGAACCACAGGCCGGGCAGCGCGTGCGCGAACGCCTGCACCCCGGTGCCGACCGCCGGGCGGTAGCTGCCGGTGGTGACGAAGATCTGCGCCGAGGTGCCGAGCGAGAGGTAGGCGTCGCCGTCGCGGATCGCGCCGATCCCGACGGCACCGGTGGCGGCATCGCCGCCGCCGCCGGCGACCACGGCGCCGCGCCCGATGCCCCAGCCATCGGCGAGGGCATCCGAGACCGCACCGCCGGCCCGGTCGCCCTCCACCAGCTCGGGCAGCCAGGCGAGCTCGACACCGCAGGCCGACGCGACCGGCGCCGACCAGCGACGCGCCGCCTCGTCGAGCAGCAGCGTGCCCGCGGCGTCGCAGGGATCGGTCTGGTGCAGCCCGGTCAGGCGCAGCCGCAGATAGTCCTTGGGCGGCAGCAGGCGGCGGATGCGCGCGAAGGTCGCGGGCTCGTGCCGCCGCAGCCAGAGCAGCTTGGCCGGCCAGAAGCTGGTCGACTGCGCCGCCCCGGCGCGCTGCGCGAACTCCGGCTCGGCCTCGGCCAGCGTCCGGGCCTCGAGGCCGGCCCGGGAATCGTTCCACAGCATCGCCGGACGCAGCACCCGATCGTCGTCGTCGAGCAGCACCAGCCCGTGCATCTGCCCGGACAGGCCGATCGCGCGCACCCGGGCCAGCTCGCGGCCGGCCTCGGCGCGGATCCGCTCGATGCCGGCGAGCACCGCCCGCCACCAGGCCTCGGGCGCCTGCTCCGACCATCCCGGATGCGGCCGCCCGGTGTGCAGCGGCGTCGTCGACTGCGCGAGCAGGCGCTGGCTCCGGTCCACCAGCACCGTCTTGACCGCCGAGGTGCCGAGATCGATCCCGAGTATGGTCGCGTCCGACGCGTCAGACATCAAGCAGCTCTCCCGACGCTCGCCCGGCGCACTCGCTAGGGCGGCGGTTTCGTCCTATTCATCGAGGCGACCGAAGCCGCACGCCCCGGTGGCCGATGCGACCTGCCGGCGACATTTTACGAGGACCACGCGCATGATCGACCGCAGCCAGATACGCGAGCACATGGAGGTCATCGGCGCCGATGGCGGCCACGTCGGAACCGTCGACCACGTCGATGGCGACCGCCTCAAGCTCACCAGGTCCGACCGCGGCGCCGCCGGCCAGCATCACTTCATCCCGCTGTCGCTGATCGAGGAGATCGACGCCGACGCGGTGCGGCTCTCCTTCAAGGCCGAGCTGGCGCCCCAGTTCTGGGAGAGCTGAGCTCCCGCGAACCGGTCGGGGCCAGGTCACGACGCGGCGCGCGCCGCCTCGATCAGCGCATCCACGTCGGGCGGCGCGGTGTCGAAGGCGCAGACCAGCCGGATCACGCCGCGCGCCTCGCCCTCCGGCATCGCCCAGCGATAGAACACGTAGCCGGCCGCCTCCAGGGCGGCGATCAGCGGTCGCGGCAGCGCCACGAACAGCTCGTTGGCCTCGACCGGCTGCACCAGCCCGACCCCGGGCAGCGACGACAGCCCGGCCGCCAGGCGCGCCGCCGCCTGGTTGGCGCGGGCGGCGTTGCGCAGCCATAGCCCGTCATCGAGGTAGGCGGCGAGCTGCGCGCTCAGGAAGCGCTGCTTCGACCAGAGGTGGCCGGCGCGCTTGCGCCTGCGGGCGAACTCGTTGGCCAGCGCGCGATCGAAGAATACGACCGCCTCCGCCGCCAGCGCCCCGTTCTTGGTGGCGCCGAGCGAGAGCACGTCCACCCCGGCCTTCCAGGTGACCTCGGCCGGCGTGCAGCCGAGGAACGACACCGCGTTGGCGAAGCGCGCGCCGTCCATGTGCACGCGCAGGCCGCTGGCGCGCGCCACCTCCGACAGCGCCGCCACGCGCGACGGCGGGTAGCTGGTGCCCCACTCGGTGGCCTGGGTCAGGCTGAGCGCCATCGCCGGGCTCTGATGCACGCCGGTGTTGCGGCGTCTGGTGATGGCGTCCTGCAGCGCCCGCGGGTCGATCCGGCCGTCCGGGCTCGGCAGGGTCAGCAGCTTGGCGCCGCCGGTGAAGAACTCGGGCGCGCCGCCCTCGTCGTTCATCACGTGCGCGACCTCGTCGCAGTAGATCGACCCGTACGGGGGCACCAGCGCCGACAGCGCCAGCGCGTTGGCGGCGGTGCCGGTGGCGACCGGGAACACCACCGTCTCGGTCTCGAACAGCTCCGAGACCCGCCGCTCCATGCGCGCCGTCCACGGATCGTTGCCGTACGAGCCGATCGCCCCCTGGTTGGCGGCCAGCACCGCCTCCATCACCCGTGGGTCGGCCGGCGAGACATTGTCGCTGCCGAAGTTCTTGCGTATCTGCGTCATGCATCCGTCCATGACGGCCATCCTGCCGTCCCGTCGGCGCAAGGTCCAGAACCCACCCTCGATGAGCCAGATCCAGACCCGCCTGATCGACGGCAAGCGCCGCGCCGCGGCGCTGACCGAGGAGATCAGCGCCGGGGTGGCGGCGCTGGCGCGGGAGGGCTTCGTCCCGGGCCTCGCGGTGGTGCTGGTCGGCGACGACGCCGCGAGCGAGGTCTACGTGCGCAACAAGGCGCGGCAGACCGGCGCCGTCGGCATGCGCTCCTTCTCCCACACCCTGCCGGCGAGCACGACGCAGGCGGAGCTGCTCGCCCTGGTCGGACGGCTCAACGCCGACCCGGCGGTGCACGGCATCCTGGTGCAGCTGCCGCTGCCGGCCGCGATCGACCCGGCGGCGGTGATCGATGCGATCGATCCGGACAAGGACGTCGACGGTCTCGGCCAGGTCAATGCCGGGCGGGTGGCGCTCGACCGCCGCACCGACGGCCAAGGTAGAGGCGGCCAGGGCGGCATGGTGCCGTGCACGCCGCTCGGCTGCCTGCTGCTGCTGCAGGCCGAGCTGGGCAGCCTGCGCGGGCTGCACGCGGTGGTGATCGGACGCTCCAACCTGGTCGGCCGGCCGATGGCGCAGCTGCTGCTGCACGCCGACTGCACCGTCACGGTCGCGCATATCCACACCCGCGACACCGCCGCGCTGGCGCGGCAGGGAGACATCGTGGTGGTGGCGACCGGCCGGCAGGGCCTGGTGCGCGGGCACTGGATCAAGCCCGGCGCCACCGTCATCGACGTCGGCATCACCCGGATCATGACCGACACCGGCAAGACCCGGCTGGTCGGCGACGTGGTGTTCGACGAGATGCTCGGCGTCGCCGGCGCGATCACCCCGGTGCCGGGCGGGGTCGGGCCGATGACCATCGCCTGCCTGCTGGGCAACACCCTGACCGCGGCGATGCGGCAGCGACGACGCGCGGGCGCGCTCAGCGGCTGAAGCCCGCGACCTCGAGCAGGCTCACCTCGTAGCCGGTCTGCAGTTTCCTGAGCCGGAAATCCTGACGCAGCAGCAGGTAGGCCGCCTGGCCGTTGCCCGGCCGGAACGCCGGGTTGCGCGACAGCACCCGCGCCGAGCAGACGGCGTCGTCGCGGTCCCAGCCCGCCGCCGCGCCGCCGCGGGCGGGCTTCGGCAGCTCCAGCACGGGCTGGTCGGTCAGGCCGATGACGTACAGGTTGCGCGACCGGCTGGCCTGCTCGACGTAGGCGAGCACGTCGGGCTGGCCGCAGGGCGAGCGCGCGCAGCCGGCCGCCGCCAGCGGCACGATCAGCGCCAGGGTCCGGAGCATCGGGGCCCTCAGCATCGAGACCCGGCTCATCCACGCCTCCACACGAACCGCCGTTCGCGGACGGGCTCCGCCAGGATATCGACGTGGTCGATGCCGCGCTCGGCCTGTATCGCCATCACCCGGTCGATCCCCGCCGGCTGCGCCCCGCCCTGCGGCGTGATCACCGACAGCGCGTAGCCGCAGCCGGTCAGCCACGCCAGGTAGTCGGGCCCGGAGACGCCGGAGATGCCGGGCATCAGGTTGGGGCTGAACTCGCTGATGATCGTGGGGCGGTCCCGCCGGATGATCTCGGCGCTGCCGCGCAGCGCCAGGTACTCGGCGCCCTCGACGTCCACCTTGATCAGGTCGATGCGACGCGCCGCCGGCACCAGCGCGTCCGGCCGCACGCAGCCCACCGTCTCGGCGCCGAGCAGGGCCGCGAGGTCGTCGCCGGGTGCGGAGGTGGTGCCGTTGGAGTGCGAGCGGTGCAGCACCAGCACCCCGGTGTCGGCACCCGCCGCCAGCTGCGCCACGGTGACCTGGGCGAAGCCGTTGGCGCGCCGGCTCGCCTCCAGCAGGCGCACGTTGCGGCCGTTCGGCTCGATCGCCAGCACGTAGCCGGCCGGTCCCACCAGGCCGGCGCTGAGCATGGTGAAGTAGCCGATGTTGGCGCCGATATCGAGCACCCCCATCCCCGGGCGCAGGATGCGGCGGAAGCAGGCGCCGACCTCGGGTTCGTAGGCGTCGGCACGCACGTAGTGGCCGACCGCGGCATCGTCGGGCGCGCTGTAGATCCGGAAATCGCGCAGCTCGGTCAGCACCGGGCCGCCCGTCTCGTCCTCGCGCAGCAGCCCGCGTCGGGAGAATTCCAGCGAGCCGACGTAGCTCGCCACCACCGAGTGCAGCGTCTGGCCGGCGCGCATGGCGTGGCCGCGCCACTCCTCGGGGTTCGGCTCGCGTCCCAGCAGCAGCCGGAAGCAGGCCCGGATATCCTCGGTGCTGGCGAGTTCGGGAGCGGCCGCCCGATCCGGCACCACCGCGGCAGATCTCAGATCGGCGGACATGGCGTCGCAGTCCCGCTGACCCGTCGCCGCCGGAGTTGGCAGAACGTGGCCGCCGAGGGATAGTGCCATGCGTCAGCCGTCTCGCGCAAAGCGGCGCCGCAGGCGGAGAGAGAAGCTTGCCGAACAAGATCTGGATCGACGTCGAGGATCTCTTCCAATATGCCGCCCTCAATCCGCGCCCGAGCGGAATCCAGCGGATCGAGTACGAGCTCTGCCGGTCGCTGGCCAGCCTGCCGGAGTCGCGGCAGCGGGTGCGCTTCGTCCGCCACGCCGGGTCGCAGAAATCCTTCTACTCGATCCCCTACGCGGAGCTGGAAGCGCTGTACGGCGGCCTGACCTCCGGCGACCGGACCAGGACCGAGCCGGCACCGCCGTCGGGACCGGCAGCGCGGACGCCGGTGCAGCCGCCGCCGGGATCCAGGCCGCGGCCGCGCCAGAGGCCGCTCTCCGGCGATCCGCTGCGCCGGCTCGCCTACGCCATGCCGCCGGGACTGCGCAACCCGCTGATCGCCTTCTACAAGGCGGAGCGCGAGGCCGGTCGCGCGCTGGTGCACCTGGGC
>CAXTNB010000110.1:0-8101 GCA_964245385.1 uncultured Acetobacteraceae bacterium
CGCTGGATCAGCCGCAGCGCCTTCTGCATCTGCAGGCTCTCCCAGAGCTCCGCCTGCGGCGGTGCTCCCGGGCGGCCGAGGCGCGCCAGCGCGCGGGTGATCGAGCGCACCAGCCGGTCCGCGTCGCGCCGCGGATCGGGCGGCAGCAGCGCGCGGAACACCACGACCAGGGCGGCGGTGCCCAGCGCGAAGGCGAGCCAGCCATTGACCAGGGCGACGTCGTCGAAGCTGATCGGGTTGCGCACCGTGATCATCGCGTTGAAGAACACGACGTAGCCGAACGCGCGCAGCCCGTGACGGGGATGGAACTGCAGCCAGATGCCGGGCAGCAGGCAGATGCCGAGCGAGGCCAGCAGCAGCGGGAAGCCGTCGATGCGCGGCAGCAGCAGCGCCTCGCAGACGTAGCTGGCCGGGATCGCGAGCAGGGTGCCGATCGAGAAGTCGATGCTGGCGCGCGAGGCGCTCGGGTTGGTCGCGAGCAGGCAGGCCGCCGGCACCAGGTAGGTCAGCAGGATCGGGCCGGAGGGCCACTGGGTCACATACCAGAACAGGCAGGCGAGCATGGTGACGATGCAGCCCCGCGCCCCGTTGCGCAGCGCGCTCGGCCAGTCGAGGAACACGCGCGGCCTGCGGCCGCGGCGCTGGCCGCGCGGGTCGACCGGCGGCATGACGAGGAGCTGCGCCGAGCGGTGCAGGCGGCTCAGCAGGTCGCTCGCCTGCTCCACGGCGCCGATCCGGTCGAGGTCGGGAGGTGCCGACGCCTCGATGCTGCCCGCGAGCCTGTCGCGCGCCCGCAGCAGACCGTCCAGCGCCGGCGCGGGATCGTCGGCGGGCAGTGCCGCGAGCGCCTCGATCGCGCCGCGCACCTCCGCCGCCAGGCGCTCGTGCCGGCCGAGCCTGCCGAAGAAGGGGTTCAGCGTGCCGAGCGCGCCGGTCAGGCCGGCCGCACCCAGCCGCAGGTCGCCCGCGGCGCGACGCACCGTGGCGTCGTCGGCGGCGGCGTACTCGATGATCTCGGCGAGGCCGGCCGCCTGCGCCAGCAGCGCGCCGCGCCGGTCGTAGAAGGAGTCCGCGAGGCCGCCCGGGCTCGCGCGGCGCCACGCGCGCATCCCCGGCGGCGCGGTGGCGGAAGGGTCGTCCGAGGTCGCGGCCATCGGCTCCGCCGGCGGCCGGGCGTGGCCGGCGAGGGCGGCGCCGGCGCCGCGTATCAGCGACAGCGTCGCCTCGGCGAGGCGCTCTGGCGGCCGCACGTTGGTCAGCAGGAACACCAGGGCCGCCGACACGATGCCGACCGAGACCGCCGAGAGGCGGGAGAGGGCGCTCTCGAACACCACCTGCGGATCGACGAAGGCCGGCGCGCAGACGATGATGATGGTGTAGCCCGCGAGCACCGCGCCGTACGCCTTGAAGAAGCGCAGCAGCGTCGAGACGACGCAGGCGACGCCGATGCACAGCGAGAACACGATCGCGAACAGCATCGGGCTCTGCGCCAGCACCGCCATCAGTAGCACCGCGCCGGCGGCGCCGAGCAGGGTGCCGAGCAGGCGCCACAGGCTCTTGGAGATCAGGGCGCCGGTCACCGGGTTGGCGACGATCAGCACCGTGACCACCGAGGAGAGCGGCGACTGCAGCTGCAGGACGAACGCGGTGTGCAGGGCGATGCCGATCGCGGCCAGGGTGCGCACGCAGTACAGGATCGTGGGTCCGACGCTGCGCCACGACGGCAGCGCGGTGCGCGCCGCCTCGCGCAGCACCGCGCCGAACGAGCCGGGCTCCGATCTCGGCGGGCTCTGGCGGGGCAGGGCGCCGCTCACCGCCAGGGACGCGTCGAGGTGCGGCGCGCGACCGGTGCCTCGCGCAGCCGCGCCGGCACCGGAGCGGAGCGTTGCGCGCCGATGGCCGCGGGACCGTGCTCGACGACACTGTGATGATCTGATGGCACTGGCGACAGCGCAGTAGGTTCTGCGCTCCCGGCCGTCAAGCGAGCGGCCCGCCGGGCAGATGGCGATGCCGGTGGCCGCGTCGTACAACGCGGTCGCCTGAACCGCGGCATCGTCGCCCGCACCCCGGAGGATCGAGTTCGATGAGTCGCAGACCCCTGGCCGGAACCGGCTGGAAGATGAACATCCTCGCCGCCGACGTGCGGCATTACGCCGAGGCACTGCGCGCAGCGCTGCGCGGCGTCGCGCACGAGCATGTCGAGCTCTTCGTGCTGCCGCCCTTCACCTCGCTGCACGCCGCGCGGGCCGCGTTCGCGGGATCGGCGATCGGCATCGGCGGCCAGAACATGCACTGGCAGCCGTCCGGCGCCTGGACCGGCGAGATCTCCGCGCCGATGCTGGTCGAGGCCGGCTGCCGCTACGTCGAGCTCGCGCATTCCGAGCGCCTGGCCCATTTCGGCGAGAGCTACGAGCAGGTGAGGCTCAAGGTCGATGCCGCCCTCGCCGCGGGACTGATCCCGATCCTGTGCATCGGCGAGTCCGCGGAGGACAAGCGGACCGGGCACGCCGACCGGACGCTCGCCGGCCAGCTGCGCACCGTGCTGCACGGCCGCCCCGGCGACGAGGTGGCGTCGATCGTCCTCGCCTACGAGCCGCGCTGGGCGATCGGCAGGTCCCGGGCGGCGGAGCCGGACTACGTCGAACGCCGTCTCGCCGGCCTGCGCCGTGTGCTCGGCGAAGCCCACGGCGACGCGGCGGCGGCGAGCACGCGCATCGTCTACGGCGGCTCGGTGACGCCCGACAACGGCTGCGAGCTGATCGCGATCGCCGACGTCGACGGGCTGTTCATCGGCCGGGCCGCCTGGACCCCCGAGGGCTTCGCCTCGATGATCCGGATCGTCTCGGATCGCGCGGGCGCGGTGGCGACGGCTGCAGGGGGGCGAGCCGGATGAGCGGCGCCGTTAACCTTTCGTTCTGACTTTCCGGTTAAAGATGCGGCCGACCCAGGGCATCCGACACGCGATGCCCGACCAGACGGATCGCATCGATGCCGAAAGCCGGGCCGAAGCGCAGCTTCTCGATCGGACGGAGGATCGTCTCGGTCTTCGCGGTCCTGCTGCTCGCCTCGCTGACGCTCGGCGGCTCGGCGATCGAGCGCATGAGGATGATGAACGGCGTCGCCGCGCGCATGGCGGACGACTACCTGCCGAGCCTGGCGCTGAGCGGCAACATGGCCATGCTGGTGCAGCAGCTTCGCGTGTCCGACGCGCGCACGACGATGGCCTACGATCCCGCCGAAGTGTCCTCCGCCGTCGGCCAGGGCATGCGCAACATGGCCGCCTATGATCGCGCCCGCGCGGCGCTGCAGCCGTTCATCCACCCCGGCGAGGAGCGCGACCTCTACCGGCACATCGACGGCCTGATGAGCCAGTACAGGGTGCTGCACGACCAGCTCATCGCGCTGGCGCAGAAGTACCAGCTCGAGACCGCGGGCGCGCTGCTCGAAGGCAGGATGGTGGAGCTGTCGGACCAGGTCTCCGGACTGGTCGAGCGCGACATCCGGTATCACCGCCGGCTCGGCGAGGCCGCCGCCAGCCATGACCGCAAGGTCTACCACGGCGCCTGGGTGCTGACCCTGTCGCTGCTGGCGGCGATGGCGCTGCTCTGCGTCGTCGCCGGGTTCGGCCTGATCCGCACCACCTCGAGGCCGATCTCGGCGATGACCGGCGCGATGCGCGGCCTCGCCGCGGGCGATCATTCCGTGGCCATCCCGGGGACGCGCCGGAGCGACGAGATCGGGGTGATGGCCGCGGCGGTGCAGGTGTTCAAGGACAACATGATCAGGGCGGAACGGCTCGCGGCGGAGCAGGAGCAGATCAAGGAGGCGGCGGCGCGGGAACGCCGGGCGAGCATGCGCGGCCTCGCCGACGATTTCGAGGCCAAGCTGGGTCGCCTCGCCGCATCGCTGGCCGCGAGCTCGACGCAGCTGGAGGCGACGGCGCGCTCGATGACCGGCACGGCGAGCCAGACCAACCAGCAGGCCGGCAACGTGGCCGCGGCAGCGGCGCAGGCGAGCGTCGGCGTCCAGGTCGTCGCGTCCACCGCCGAGGAGCTGTCGAGCTCGATCGGCGAGATCAGCCGCCAGGTGGCGCAGTCCGCCGAGATGACCGGCAGGGCCGTGCTCGACGCGCAGCGCACCGACGCGATCGTGCACGCGCTGGCCGACGGTGCCCACAAGATCGGCGACGTGGTCGGGTTGATCACCGGGATCGCCGCCCAGACCAACCTGCTGGCGCTGAACGCCACCATCGAGGCGGCGCGCGCCGGCGAGGCCGGCAAGGGCTTCGCGGTGGTGGCCTCCGAGGTCAAGAGCCTGGCCAACCAGACCGCGCGCGCGACCGACGAGATCGGCACCCAGATCGGCCAGATCCAGGCCGCCACCCGCGAAGCGGTCGACGCGATACGCGGCATCACGGCGGCGGTGCAGGATGTCAGCGCGATCGCGACCACGATCGCGGCCGCGGTCGAGCAGCAGGGTGCGGCGACCGCGGAGATCGCGCGCAACGTGCAGCAGACGGCGCACGCCACCCAGGACGTGACGGTCAATATCGGCGGCGTGAGCCTGGCCGCCGAGGGCACCGGCGCCGCTGCCGGTCAGGTGCTGAGTGCCGCGGCCGAGCTGTCGCGGCAGGCGGAGCAGCTTTCGGGCGAGATGAGCTCGTTCATCGTGCTGGTCCGGGCGGCGTGAGCGGCCGCTGAGGCAAGGCCAGGGCGCCGCCCTGGCTCCGGCCGGGGCCTCAGGCCCCAGACCCTATCGATCGGTCCTGGACCGGAGGCGGGTGTCGTCGCAGGATCGGCCGGACAGGGGGACGCGGCGATGGATCTGGGACTTGCCGGCAAGGTGGCGGTGGTGACCGGCGGCAGCGTGGGCATCGGCCTCGCGATCGCCGAGGGACTGGCGGCGGAAGGGGTGAACCTCGTGCTCGCGGCGCGGGGCGCGGAACGGCTCGAGCTCGAGGCGCGGCGCATCGAGCAGGCGCACGCGGTGCGGGTGCAGGCGGTCGCCTGCGACGTCGGCACCGCCGACGGCGCCGCGAGGCTGGTCGAGGCGACCGATACGGCGTTCGGCGGCGCGGACCTGCTGATCAACAACGCCGGCGCCGGTTCCAACGAGACGATCATGGAGGCGTCGGACGAGAAGTGGCAGTCCTACTGGGAGCTGCACGTCATGGCGGCGGTGCGACTCGCCCGCGGCCTGGTGCCGGCGATGCGCCGGCGCGGCGGCGGCGTGATCCTGCACAACGCCTCGATCTGCGCGGTGCAGCCGCTCTGGTACGAGCCGATCTACAACACCACCAAGGCCGCCCTGATGATGTTCTCCAAGACGCTCTCGACCGAGGTCGTGAAGCACAACATCCGGGTGAACTGCGTCAATCCCGGCCTGGTGCTGACGCCCGACTGGATCAAGACGGCCAAGCAGCTGACTGCCGAGACCGGCGGCGACTGGGAGGGCTACCTGCAGGCGATCGCCGACGAGCACGCCGCCAGCAAGCGCTTCGCCACGCCGCAGGAGGTCGCGAACTTCTTCGTCTTCCTGTGCTCCGACCGGGCCAGCTACAGCATCGGCTCGACCTACTTCGTCGACGGCGGAATGCTGCGGACGGTCTAGCGGACCGAGGGGCGGCCCGCCGCCTCAGGACCGCATGAAGGCGTCGAACGCCTCCCGGTAATCCGGATGCCAGCGCGACAGCGCCGGGCGGTTCTCGATGATGTCGCCGGCCATCCAGCGCATGCGCCGCTCGTCGGTGGCGCGCGGCACGGCGTTGTCCGGGCACAGGATGTAGAAGTCGCCCTCCTGCAGCGCGCGCAACATGAAGTCGACCACCTGATCCGCGGTCCAGGCGGCCTGCGGCTTCTCCGCCTGGCCGGTCATGCCGGTGTGGGTGAAGCCGGGGATGAGCAGGTGGGCGGAGACGCTGCCGCCCGCCTCGCGCAGCTCGTGCGCCAGCAGCTCGGTGAAGGCCTTCACGCCCGCCTTCGAGACGTTGTAGGCGCTGTTTCCCGGCGGCAGCGTGATGCCCTGCTTGGAGCCGGTGTTGACGATCAGGCCGGCCTTTCCGGCGGCGAGCATGGCGCCGGCGAAGGCCTGCACGCCGTTGACGACGCCCCACAGGTTGACGTCCATCAGCGCCCGCCAGGCGGCACCGTTCTCCCACGGCTTGCCCGGATCGGAGCCGACCGCGGCGTTGTTCATCAGCACCGAGGCCCCGCCGAAGCGGCCGAACGCGGCCTCGCGGAGTGCCACCAGCTGCCCGGCATCGGCGACGTCGGTCGGCGTCGCCACGACCTGCGCCGCGTCGGCGGCCAGCGCCGCGACGCGCTCGCGCGCCTGCTGCAGCGCCGGGCCGGGCAGGTCGGCCAGGACCACGTTCAGGCCCATCGCGGCGAAGCGGCAGCAGGCGGCGAGGCCGATGCCGCTGGCCGCCCCGGTGACGATCGCGGTGCCGCCGGGCAGCAGCGCAGGGTGGGTCATGCGGGGGCTCCCTCGGTTCTGCGCCCGACCATAGCCTGCTCAGCCGCGGCCGACGAACGGCATGTTGGTGGCCATCACGGTGAGGGTCTGGATGTTGGTGTCGAGCGGCAGCGAGGCCATGAACAGCACCGTGCGGGCGACGTCCTCGACCCGCATCACCGGCTCGACCGCCATGTCGCCGTTCGCCTGCGGCACGCCCGACTGCATCTTCGCCGCCATCGGGGTCAGCGCGTTGCCGATGTCGATCTGGCCGCAGGCGATGTCGTGGGCGCGGCCGTCGAGCGACAGCGACTTGGTCAGGCCGGTCACCGCGTGCTTGGTCGCGGTGTAGGCGATCGAGTTCGGCCGCGGCGCGTGCGCCGAGATCGACCCGTTGTTGATGATCCGCCCACCCTTCGGCCGCTGCTGTCGCATCATGCGGAACGCGCCCTGGGCGCACAGGAACGCGCCGGTGAGGTTGATCCCGACCACGCTCGACCACTGCTCGAAGCTCAGCGCGTCGGGTGCGGCCGAGACGCTGATGCCGGCATTGTTGAACAGCAGGTCGAGCCGGCCGAACCTGGCCTGCACGGCGGCGAACAGCGCGTCCACCGAGGAGGGATCGGCGACGTCGGCGGGATGCACCAGCGACGGCGGGAGCGCGCCGGTGGCGGAGGCGCCGGCGAGCGTCTCCTGCAGCGCCTCGCGGCGACGTCCGGCGAGCACCACCGACCAGCCCTGCGACAGCAGCGCGGTCGCCACCGCGCGCCCGATGCCGCTTCCGGCACCGGTGACCAGGGCGATCCGGCCGGCGCCGGATCCTCCGGGAACATCGCCCGGATGCCGATCCCGGGCCTGCAGTTCGGAAGAAGCTGGTTCGGTCAATTCATCGTCCTTCCCGTGGGGCGCCGGCGGCGCGCGTGGTGCCGCGCGCCACCACGCTGAAGCCGACATCGATCCGCATCTCCCGCGTCGCCTCGCCGGCATCCAGCAGGTCGATGATCATGGCACCGGCACGCCGGCCGAGGTCGGTGAAATCGACGCGTATCGTGGTCAGCGGGGGCACCATCTGCTGGCCGATCTCGAAATCGCCAAAGCCCAGCAGCGAGACGTGCCGCGGCACCTCGACGCCGCGCCGGCGGCACTCCATCAGCGCGCCGACGGCGGTGAGGTCCGAGACCGCGAACACCGCCTCGACGTCCGGCGCCTGGTCGAGCAGGGCGCCCATCGCGACCGCGCCCTGCTCGAAGGAGAGCGGGATCCGGCCGTCGGCGCGCACCAGGTCGGTCGGCAGGCGCGCCGCGCCCACCGCCTCGGCGAAGCCGGCCAGCCGCGCCTCGCCGCGCGTGTCGTGCCGCTCGCCCTCGCGGGAGGGGCCGAGTGCGGCCAGCCGGCGATGTCCCAGGCCGAGCAGGAACGCGGCCGCGGCGCCGCCCACGGCGTGGTTGGAGAAGCCGACGGCGCGGCCCAGCGGCCGCGCCGGCAGCTCGGCGATCTCGATCACCGGCGGCCCGTCATGCGCGAGCAGCCGGCGCGCCGCCTCGCTGTGGTCGGATCCGACCAGCAGCAGCGCCTCCGGCCGCCGCGACAGCAGGGTGCGCACCTGACGCGCCTCCTCGGCGACGCTATAGGTGGTGTAGCCGATCAG
>CAXTNB010000111.1:0-8084 GCA_964245385.1 uncultured Acetobacteraceae bacterium
CATGACGATCAGCGACCATGACATGCACGAGATCGGCGACGCGCGCGAGGCGCGCGCTCTTGTCCAGCCCGGCGATGAAGGCCGGATTGCGCACCACCAGGAAGGCGACGTGGTTGGCCGCGAACGCCTGCGGCGTGCCGCCGTGGTCGAGGCCGAAGCGGTCGGTCAGGAAGCCGGCGACGTCGGCGTGTCCGGCGTAGGCCGCGCGCATCGGCTCGTAGAAGCCGATCCGCACCGGGTCGCCCTTGGCGGTCAGGAGCAGCCGGTCGGGGTATCGCGAGAAGGCGAGCACGTCGAGGTAGTCGAGGTTGGTCGAGCTGTCGACCACCACCGAGGCGTCCGGCGACGCCGCCAGTCTCTGGTCCAGGAAGCGGGCGAGCGCGTGCTCCTGATGCGCGTGCAGCGTCTCGTTGTTGCGCAGCCCGTCATGGGTGTACCAGAGGCTGCGCACCCCCATCGGCAGGATCGCGAGCAGCAGCAGCGCCGCCAGCGCCGCACCCGGCAGCCGCGCGCTCTCGCGCAGGACGAGCCCGATCCGCCACGCGACGTAGGCGTCGAACGGCAGCACCATCAGGGTCCAGACGCCGCTGGTGCGCCAGGTGGCCGCGGTCGGGATGCTGAAGGTGACGGTGGTGTAGACGCTGAACACCAGCAGCGGCACGCCGAACAGCAGCGTCCAGAGCCGGATCGTGGCATCGCGCAGCGACAGCCAGACCAGCGCCGCCAGCCCGGGCAGGGTCAGCGGGTTCCAGATCATGTCCTGGATGAAGAAGCGCAGCGGCGACCACTTCACCGCGTAGACGTAGTTGCGTCCGAACACGCCGATGAACTGCTGTGCGGCGACGTTGATGTTGCTCAGCGAGCCGTACCACGCGTACGAGTTCAGCGCCCACAGCGCGGGGAAGACGAACAGGATGAAGGAGGCGACGCACAGGGTGGGGAACGGCAGCTCGCGGCGGATCAGGCCGCGATGCAGCAGCAGCGCCTCCACGAACAGGGCGAACAGGCCGGCCTCGAAGCGGACGCTCTCGGCCAGCAGCACGCAGGCGCAGCCCAGGAACAGGGCCTGCGGCCGCTGCGTGCGCAGCCACTCGGCGATGCAGGCGGCGGCCGAGATCACGAACAGGAAGTAGTAGATGTCCGACAGCGGCACGACGCTGAACAGCAGCCGCTGCGGCGCCAGCACCGCGAGGATGACGGCGATCAGGCTGATGCGGCGGTCCTGGAACAGGGCGGTGGCGAGCCGCGCCAGCGCCAGCAGGCTGAGCAGCCCGGCGAGGCAGACCAGGACGCGCGGGGTGATGAAGATCGACGGGAACAGCTTCAGGGCGCTGCCGACGAACAGCTTGTAGAAGGGCGGCCAGAGGAACGGCTCGAGCGCATTCGACCAGGACATGTGCCAGGCGGTCAGGATCCTGGCACTCTCGTCCGAGGTGAGCCGGAACAGGCCGGCGCCGAACAGGCCGAGTTGCAGCAGCAGCGCCGCCAGCACGATCAGCCCGAGCGAGAGCAGGTAGCCACGCCTCGTCATCGATGGGTTTCCCGAGAGCGGACGCGAGAGCGGCGTCAGCGTGCCTTGCCCGCGCCGCGTCGCTCGCGGAGCAGGGCGAACAGCTTGTCGCGCGCGACGTAGGTGATCGGTGGCACGAAGGCGCGTGCCAGCGCCTTCAGGCGGGTATGGCGCTTGCCCGGCAGGAAGGTGATGAAGCTGCTCTTCTTGATCGCCTCCGGATCCGGGCTCCAGTAGAACAGCGAGATCGACTTGCGCGACTGGCCGACCGGGCAGGTGAGCGGGTCGGGGAAGCCGTGCAGGGTCTCGTCGTTGGTCTCGAAGATCACCGCGCGGTTGAACACCGGCACCACGCTGGCGCCGGCCTTCTTGGTGACGTGGTCGCACAGGTCGAGCGCGCCGCCCCAGGCCGGATCCCAGTCGTGGTTGAGGTAGATGATCAGGTTCAGGCGCCGCGCCAGCGGCAGCACCGGATGCTGCGTCCAGTCCACGTGCACGTTGAGCCAGCCGCCGCGGAAGGATTCGTGCAGGCCGCCGCCGTGGAACAGCGGATCCGGCACCAGGTCGGCGTGGCCGGTGACGTAGCGCAGGAAGCCCATCATCGGCTCGGCGCAGATCTGCATGAAGAAGGCCTGGGTGAAGGCCGACAGGTCGGCGATGCCGCGCGAGGTCTGCTTGATCTCGTTCTCGGTGTCGTACTTGATCCAGTCCCGACCGCTCCGGCTCGGAAAGTCCCCGGTCACCCGCTCGAGGATCTCGGGGTCGAAGAAATTGTCGATGACCACGTGCGGATAGGGCTTGCCGGCGAGGAACTGCGCGCGGAACTCGTCCTTGGCCGCCATCAGACGCTCGACCGGGATCATCCGGTCGATCACGGCGTCGAAGCCCTCGATCGAGGGGGCGGAAGATGGGGCGCTGACATCCATCGGTGAATGCTCCTGTTAAGCAGCCTGCCGGGTCAGAACTGTCGTGACCGGAACCAGTTCGGCGTCGCACCCGAGGCTCTTGAGCTGCGCGCCGATCTCGCCACAGTAGATCGGATTCATCACGATGACACGGTCGATCTGCCGGCCGCGCAGCGCGTCGGGCGAGATCACCGGGTGCGCGGTCACCGCGAGGAAGCTGCCGTGCTTCTCCGGGTTGATGTCGACCGCCGCCTCGACCTCGTCGGTGATGCCGAGCGTGGTGAGGAAGGCGACCGCCTTCGAGCCGCCGCCCCACAGGATGGTGCGCTTGCCGGCCGCCTTGTGACGGCGCAGGTCGGCCGACCAGTCGGACAGGATCTGCGGCACCTCGCGCTCGAAGCGGCGCACCTCGACGATGGTGCGCGCCACGTCGGCCGGCGCCGGCACGGCGCCGATCGCCGAGGGATGGCCCTCCACCATCAGGTACTGGCCGTCATAGTCGCTGCGCAGCTTCGTCACCGTGAAGCCGGACCGCGAGAACAGGTAGCCGAGCGTGCCGCGGGCGAAGTACGAGCAGTGCTCGTAATAGACGTCCCAGAAGGCGTTCTCGCCCAGCACGTAGTCGCCGTCCGGCACCTGGAAGAAGACGATCCGCCTCGGGTCGTCGCCGGCGGCGTCACGCACGCCGCGCACGAACGCGCCGACCTCGCCGATATGCTCGAGCGTCATCTTGCAGGCGATGAAGTCGGCGGCCGCCTCGGCGTGACGCGAGGAGTAGACGTCCTTGATGATGCGCACGCCCGCGGGCAAGGTCCGGCCCGGCTCGTAGGCCGGATCGAAGCCGGTGCCGCGACTGACGCCCATGCCGCAGAGCAGGTCGAGGAACTCGCCCTGGCCGCAGCCGATCTCGACCACGTCGCGGCCACGCAGCCCGTGGCGTTCGATCAGGTCCTGCGCGAGGCGCTTGTGGAAGCTGTTGAACACCGGCGACATCGCCTGGGTCGACACGTAGTCGTGGAAGTAGTCCTGCTTGCTGCCGTCGAAGGCGCAGTTGAAGACGAAGCCGCACTGCTCGCACAGCGACAGGGCGATGTCGCCGGTGGTGATGGCGCGCGCGTCCTCGGGCGTGCGCAGCACCGTCACGCTGTGCACCGGCACGCCGCGCACCTCGTAGAACGGCCGGGTCGCGGTCTGGCCGCAGCAGGGGCAGGTGGGAAGGCTGGTCATGGCGCTGTCTTCCAAGGTCAGATGACCACCGGGTCGGGGACCGGCACGATGAAGCGGCCGCCGCGCTCGCGGAACGCGGATTGCTGCTGCATGATCTCGCCCGCGAAGTTCCAGGCCAGGATCAGCAGGTAGTCCGGCGGATCCTCGGCCAGCTTGGTCGGCGGATGGATCGGCAGGTGGTTGCCGCTGTAGAACCGCCCGTGCTTGTTCGGGTTCAGGTCGACGAGGTAGTCGAGCTGCTCGGCGCCGATGCCGCAATAGGCCATCAGGGTGTTGGCCTTGGCGGCCGCGCCGTAGCCGACGATGCGCTTGCCCTCCGCCTTGATGCCGCTCAGGATCGCGGTCAGCCGCTCGCGCAGCAGCCGCACCTTGTCGGCAAAGCTCTCGTAGTAGGCGAGGCCGGTGACGCCCGCCGCCCGCTCCGCCGCCAGCATCTCGCGGACCGCGGGT
The DNA here is from genome assembly GCA_964245385.1 of uncultured Acetobacteraceae bacterium. Lineage (GTDB taxonomy): Bacteria > Pseudomonadota > Alphaproteobacteria > Acetobacterales > Acetobacteraceae > Lichenicoccus. The sequence continues at coordinate 4,093 of CAXTNB010000111.1, forward strand.
CCGACCGCCTCGGTGCGGCCGACGAACAGGCGCAGCGAGCCGCCATGGATGGCGAGGCGCTTGACGTCGTTGAGGAACAGCCCGTTGCGCCGGAACAGCGCGTCGAGCGCGGTCGCCGAGTAGTAGCAGAGGTGCTGGTGGTAGATCGTGTCGAACTCGTTATGCTCGATCAGGTCGAGCAGGTACGGGCACTCGATCACCGCCACGCCGTCCGGCTTGAGCAGGGTGCGTATGCCGGAGACGAACTCGTTGAGGTCCGGCACGTGGGCGAGCACGTTGTTGGCCAGGAAGACGTCGGCGGCGACCCCCTCGCCGGCCAGCTTCTGTGCCAGCTGCAGGCTGAAGAAGGTGTTCAGCGTGCGCACGCCGGCCTTGCTGGCGGCCGCGGCGGGGCCGTCCGCCGGATCGATGCCCAGCACCCGGATGCCGGCCTCCAGGAACGGCTTGAGCATGTAGCCGTCGTTGCTCGCCGCCTCCACCACCAGGCTGTCCGCCGACAGCCCGCGCAGGCGGATGATGTCCTCGGCGCTGGAGCGGAAATGCTTCATCAGCATCGGCGAGACCGAGGAGAAGTACGGGTAGTCGCGGCAGAACAGCACCTCCGGGTCGACCGTGTGCCGGATCTGCACCAGCGAGCATTCGGGGCAGAACACCAGCTCGAGCGGCGCCATCGGCTCCGGTTCGGAGAGCTGTGCCTGGCTCATCAGCCGGTCGGCGAGGGCGGTGTCGCCGAACGACATGATCTCGTGCAGGTTCTCGCAGCCGCAGGAGAGGCAGCCCTTGATGCGGGTGATCATGCGAGCGCCGCCTCCTGTCCGTGACGGGCGCTCGCGGCATCCGACCAGCGCAGCTTCGGGTCGAGCTCGTCGCCGGCGAGCAGGAAACGCAGGTGCGCGATGCGGCTGAAGCGCGGCCCCTCGAACCATTCCTGCTTCAGCCCGGCGGCGATGTAGGCGTCGCGCAACTGCACGATGCCGTCCTGCATGGTCCAGCGCGGCCGGAAGGCGGGAAGCATGCGCGCGATCTTGCTGCAATCGACGCGGTAGCAGCGTGTGTCCGGACCCGCGCCCTCCTCGAAGTCGATGCGGCAGCCGGGCACCAGCTCGGCGACCGCGTCGGCGATCTCGCTGATGCGGTAGTTCTCCTCGTTGCGGCCGACGTTGAAGGCCTGCAGGTGCACCAGCTCGCGCGGCGCCTCGGCCACCGCCAGGAAGGCGCGGGAGATGTCCTCGATGTGCACGATCGGCCGCCACGGCGTGCCGTCGCTCTTCATCAGCACCCGCCCGGTGGTCAGCGCCCAGGCGGTCAGGTTGTTGACGACGAGGTCGAAGCGCACGCGCTGCGAGAAGCCGTAGGCGGTGGCGTTGCGCAGGAAGGTCGGGCTGAAATCGTCGGTGGCGAGCTCGGTCAGGGCGTGCTCGGACATGATCTTGGCCGCCCCGTAGGGGGTGACCGGATTGGCGTCCGCGGTCTCGCTGACGAAGTTGTCGCCCGCCGCGCCGTACAGGCTGCACGACGACGAGAACACGAAGCGCGGGATGCCCGCGCTGCGCGCCAGCCGCGCCAGCTTGACGGTGGCGTCGTGGTTGATCGCGATCGTCAGGTCCGGATCGAGGTTGCCGAGCGGATCGTTCGACAGCCCGGCCAGATGCATCACGGCATCGTAGCCGCCGTCGAGGTCGGCGGCGGTGACGTCGCGCACGTCGCGGTCGATCGAGGCGATCTCGGCCATGGCACCCGAGAAGGTGCAGCGGCGATACAGGTCGCTGTCCAGCCCGACCACCTCGTGGCCGGCCTGCTGCAGCAGCGGGACCAGGGCGCAGCCGATATAGCCGCGATGTCCGGTGACGAGGATCTTCATGCGCTGCGGCTCCTCACGCGCCGGCCCAGGTTTTCCAGGGCGCCTTGCCGGACTGCCACAGGCTCTCGAGCAGGTACTTGTCGCGCAGGGTGTCCATGCACTGCCAGAACTGGTCGTGCTTGTAGGCCATCAGCTGGCCGTCCTGGGCGAGGCGCTGCAGCGGCTCGCGCTCCCACTGGGTCGTATCGTCGTCGATATAGTTGAAGATCTCGGGTTCGAGCACGAAGAACGCGCCGTTGATCCAGCCCTCGGCCGCCATCGGCTTCTCGTTGAACTCGCAGACCCGGTCGCCGTCGAAATCCAGGTGGCCGTAGCGTGCCGGCGGCCGCACCGCGGTGATGGTGGCGAGCTTGCCGTGCGCGCGATGGAAGGCGAGCAGCTTGTTGATGTCGACGTCGGAGACGCCGTCGCCCCAGGTCAGCATGAAGGTCTCCTGGCCGATCAGCGGCGCGAGCTGCTTGATGCGGCCGCCGGTCTGCGTCTCGAGGCCGGTATCGACCAGGCTCACCTCCCAGTCCGGCGCCAGCCCGTTGCGCCTCGTGACCTCGCCGGTGCGCAGGCTGACATGCAGGTCGGAGTGCAGCGAGCTGTATTTCAGGATGTAGTCCTTGATGTACTGGCCCTTGTAGCCCAGCGCGATGACGAAGTCCTTGTGCCCGTAATGCGCGTAGTGCCGCATGATGTGCCAGATGATCGGCATGCCGCCGATCTCGACCATGGGCTTGGGCCTGATCTCGGTCTCCTCGACGATGCGAGTGCCTTTTCCGCCGGCCAGTATCGCTACTTTCATGGGTTCACCGATTACAATTTGAGGAGATGTCGCAACGACCGATGCGGTTGATCTCAGGCCTAGACAGGTCTCGTATGAGCCACGGCGGAACGGTCCGCGCGACACCAGAGCGAGCATCGCAGCTTGCAGTATCACAAAACCTACCGCATGTGTATGGCCCCCTGATGGTGCGCGTGAAGAACGAATGAGACGTCGCAGTGCGTTGGGTAGCGCCGGCTGGTCTGCTCTCGATTATTGGACCCAGCAGATCACCGCTCTGCTCGTCTTCATCGTCATCGGCAACATCATCGGGCCGGCCGCGGTGGGCGTCATGACCATGGCGCTGCTCGCCATGACGCTGATGATGACGCTGCTGCTCGACGGGTTCTCCGACGCGCTGATCCAGCGCGAGACCGTCGACGCCGAGCATTTCGACACCACGTTCTGGCTGCTGCTCGGCCTGGGGACGCTCGCCGGCCTGGTACTCGCGGCCAGCGCCTGGCCGCTCGCGGCGCTGTTCGCGGCACCGCCGTTGCGCCACGTGCTGCCGCTGCTCGCGATCTGCCTGCCGTTCGTGGGCATCACCGCGACCTATCACGGCATCCTGCAGCGCGAGCTGCAGTTCCGTACTCTGGCGATCCGCACTGTCATCTCGCAGATCGCGGGCTTTGCGGTCGCGGTGCTCCTGGCACGACGCGGCTTCGGCGCCAACAGCCTGGTCGGCTACTACCTGGCGGCGCGGATCCTGGAGGCGATGCTGGTCATGCCGGTGAGCCGCATCTGGCCGGGCGTGCATGTCAGCGGCCAGGCGGCGTCCAACATCGTCGGCTTCGGACGGCACCGCGTCGGCAACCAGATGCTCGGCTTCGTGGTGATGCAGGTCGACCGCTTCTCCGCCAGCCTGTTCCTCGGCGCCGCGGCCGTCGGTATCTATTCGCTCGCGGAACGGATCAGCAGCGCGCTGATAAACGGCTTCTCCGGCGTGGTCGGACGGGTCGCCTTCCCGGTGTTCAGCGAGCGGCAGAACGACATCGAGCGCTTCCGCGAGACGCTGCGCGACTTCATGAGCGGCGTCGCCATCGTGGCGCTGCCGATCTTCGTCGGCCTCGCGGTCACCAGCCGGGAGATCATCGGCACCTTGCTGAACGCGAAGTGGATGCCGGCGGTGCCGCTGCTGGCCATCGTCTCGCTGTCCGGCATCGCGCATTCCTCGAACTACCTGCTGACGGCGGCGATCAACGCGCGCGGGCGTCCGGACATCCCGGTGCGGTACAGCGTCATCATCATGGTCGCACGCCTGCTGTGCAGCCTGCCCGCGGCCTGGCTGGGCGGGGTGATCGCGATCGCCTGGGCGAACCTGGT